>DLQQ01000057.1:0-2389 GCA_002477625.1 Candidatus Arcticimaribacter sp. UBA7428 | reverse complement strand
TGGGCGGTATAGTACCCTACAACCGGTATTATTGGGTCACCATCTTCACTAAAAAATACCATGGTGGGATATCCTTTTACCCCTAAAAATTGTGTGAATTGATGGGTTGCGTTTCTACCTTTTTTACGTGCATCATAATTTGGATTGGTATAATTCTGATCATAAAAACGGATGGGTTCATTCCCTTCAGCATCGAACTTTACAGCATAAAAATGTTCAGAAACATAGCGAGCTAAATCTGGGTTAGCAAAGGTCTTTTTGTCCAACAACTTACAAGGACCACACCATTTAGTATACACATCCATGAAAATTTTTTTGGGCTCTTTCTTTTGAGCCTCTAAAGCTTCGGACAAACTCATCCATTGTATTTGTTGGGCATAAGTTCCTAAAGAACTCAATAGGAATAAAACAAGAAGTTTGATTTTCATAGTCGTGAGTTTTTTAATGTACGTCTCCCATTAATTTTTTCATTAAGGGAGAAAAAATAATAACTATTAATCCAGCTCCAAGAGCATAGTACGATATCAGCATAAAGCCATCTGTGTAAATTGCTAAGGTATCTAAACCTCCAACATTTACATCTGTACTTTCTACTGCTAATTGTTTACCAATAAAACCTACAATCTGAAAAGCATAGGCAGAAGACAAAAACCAAATTCCCATCATAAATGCAACAATGCGTTTTGGAGATAGACTCGTGATTTTTGATAAGCCGACTGGAGACATAAATAATTCTCCAATGGATAGAACAAAGTACATAACTAATAGGTAGGCAAAAGGAACCATTCCATTTTCATCAGCACTGCCTTCACTTAGGGCTAAAATATAAAAACTTGCTCCTGCTAAAACCAATCCCAGTCCAAATTTATAGGGTGTTCTAGGATTGATGTTTTTCTTGGACAAGTACCCCCATAAAAGGGAAATAGGAATCGCAAGAATGATGATGAACATTGAGTTTAAAGAATTTGTTTGCGCAGCGGTCATGAATCCATCTAAGGCAACATTTCGAGAAGCAAATAAGGTAATTACACTTCCAGACAACTCATGGAAGCCCCAGAACAAAGTCATGAAGAACGTAATTAAAATTGCCATGATTAATTTTTTTCTTTCGTCTGAGGTAACCTTTATTAATATCTTAACCATATAGGTACCAATAGCTAATCCAATGACTAAAAATATAATTCCAACTATGTTCTTTTCGCCGATTATTGGAGTACTCGCAGTTGTGATTGCCTCATATGAAGATAAGACATATGCAATAACAGGAACACAAAGTGTCGCAATTATTGGTATGAGTGTTTTCTGTGGAATTCCTACAATTGATTTTTCATAAACTTCCATATTCGGAGGTAACCCTTTAGCACCAAATACATTTTTTTTGATCCCACTCCAAAAGAAAATCAAACCGGTCAACATTCCGAAACCAGCTAATCCGAAACCATAGTGATAACCGTATTGTAAAGCTAACCAACCACATAATAGGGGTGCAATCCAACCACCAATATTAATTCCCATATAAAAAATAGTGAATCCAGAATCTTTCCTGACGTCGTCTTTTTCATACAAAGCACCTACAAAGGTTGAAATATTGGGTTTAAAAAAACCATTCCCTACAATGATAAAAGCCAATGCTAAAAAGAACGCAATATCGTTTTCTATTGCTAAAACAAAATGACCGACAGCCATTAAAATTCCTCCTAAAAATATAGAAGAACGCATTCCTAAAATCTTATCGGAAACTTGGCCTCCGATAACAGTACTCGCATAGACCAACGAACCATAAGATGCGTAAACCGCAGCAGTTGCGTAATCTCTATTGGATAGGGACTTGAATATTTCTTCCACCATATAAAGCGTAAGTAGGGCTCGCATTCCGTAGAAGCTAAAGCGCTCCCACAGCTCGGCAAAGAAGAGATAGGCTAGACCTTTGGGATGTCCCAGAAAAGCAGTGTCATTCTTTTGTTCAGCTCGTGTATGTTCTGACATAATAGATTATAATTTATTGAGTATAAAGTTAGTCATCTTATCATAAAGATGGAGGCGGGTATTTCCGCCAAAAATCCCATGGTTTTTATCGGGATAAATCATTAATTCAAACGGCTTATTCGCCTGAACCAAAGCCTCTGCCATGCGCATGGTGTTTTGTAAATGTACATTATCGTCACCAGATCCGTGAATTAATAAATAATCTCCTTTTAACAATTCAGGGTAATTGAATGGAGAATTAAGGTCATAGCCTTCTGGGTTTTCTTGAGGAGTTCGCATAAAGCGCTCAGTGTAAATGGTGTCGTAAAAACGCCAACTGGTCACGGGTGCTACAGCAATCGCCAGAGCAAAAACATCGTTTCCTTTTAGAATACAATTTGTTGACATATGTCCTCCATAACTC
>DLQQ01000031.1:3967-6454 GCA_002477625.1 Candidatus Arcticimaribacter sp. UBA7428 | reverse complement strand
TACAAAGGATTGGATTCCAATCAGGTGTTGCTTTCTATCCTCAATGCTCCAGTGGTTTGGTATAATATTCCCATCATTTATCTGAAAAGTGGAAACGATTCCATACGCGCCATCACAGGAGTAGAAGCTAAAGCTAAATACGCCTCCTTAGGTTCCTTTTTTGATGCTACGGGAGTTTACAAGCTTTCTTCTCAACTAGAAAGTGCTTATCGAGCTGCAATTCCCAACAAATTTCAAACCGATTTTATTGAGGTAGATAAGCGGGTAAATTTACTTTATTCTGCCTTAGAAGGAAAAGTACTCCGAATTTTTCCCATTCCCGGAGATGAAAATAATAAATGGGTTTCTTTTCCAGAAATTCAAGAGGCCAATTTCAAAGGGACAGACTCGCTATACGTACGCAATGTTTTACCGCTATATTTCCAATCGTTACGAGCAGGAAAAGTAACTAATGATTTTAAGCAAGCCACCGAATTACTAGAAAGTTTAACTGGTTTTCAAAAGCGATACGGAGCTGAGGTCATGCCTTCCGAAGATCGAATTACAGCTGAGATATTGTACAATAAATATGATATATTCAAAAAGCTTTTCAGTTGGTATCTTTATGTTGGAATGCTTTTCTTCATCATTCTGTTGGTGCAAATATTTAAAGATTCCAAAGCCATACGAATTAGTATCAGCTTCTTCAAAGCCTCCATTGTCTTCTTATTTCTATTGCATACAGCTGGGCTTATTGCCCGCTGGTATATTTCGGGACATGCACCCTGGAGTGATGCATACGAATCTATGATATACGTAGCTTGGGCAACCATGTTTTTTGGCCTTGCATTTGGAAGAAAATCGAACCTTACCATGGCTGCAACTACCTTTGTAGCCGCAATGATCTTGATGATTGCGCATTGGAACTGGATGGATCCTGCAATTGCAAACTTACAACCAGTATTGGATAGTTATTGGCTGATGATTCATGTTGCCGTTATTGTGGGGAGTTATGGGCCCTTTGCTCTGAGTATGATTATTGGTATTGTAGCCCTATTGCTTATTCTTTTGACAACAAAAAAGAACAAGGAGCGCATGGCATTGAATATAAAAGAATTGACCATCATCAACGAGCTCTCGCTTACGGTAGGATTGATTATGTTGACCATTGGAAATTTCTTAGGCGGTATGTGGGCCAACGAGAGTTGGGGTCGCTACTGGGGTTGGGATCCAAAAGAAACATGGGCGTTAATCAGCATCATGATCTATGCCTTTGTAATTCATATGCGACTCATTCCTGCACTGAAAAGCCGCTGGATGTTTAACCTTTCTAGCATTGTAGCCTTTGGAAGTATTATGATGACCTATTTTGGGGTTAATTTTTACTTGTCTGGCTTGCATTCCTATGCCAGTGGAGATAAAATTATTACTCCTGACTTTGTGTACTATGCTTTAGTCTTTGTTGCTCTTTTGGGAGGAGCATCCTACTGGAGATTTAAGAAGATGTACCGATAGTTCTATTTATGGAAGCGAATCAGAAGAATCATTTCCTAGAATTACTCTTTGCAACTTTATTGATTAGTACCTCGGGCGTTCTGGGAAAATATATCGCCTTGGATCCTCCTGTTATTATCTGGTGTCGTTCTTTTTTGGCAGTACTTGTGCTTTATTTTTATTGCAGACATCAAAAATTAAATCGTGCGATTCTTTCCAGAAAAGACCTGCCTACGCTACTCTTGAGTGGTGTATTTATGGCAGGACATTGGATTACCTATTTCTACGCCTTAAAACTCTCCAATGTAGCTTTGGGGATCCTTTCTTTGTATACCTTCCCGATCATTACCGCTCTGTTGGAACCTTTGTTTGTAAAATCAAAGCTGAGTATAATTCAGCTATTCCTAGGCTTCCTCATTTTGGTGGGTGTTTATGTTTTAGTTCCTGAATTTGATTTAGAAAACGATCAGGTAAAAGGAGTTTTAGTGGGCGTTTTTTCTGCACTTCTCTATGCTTTGCGAACCCTTCTCTTAAAGCAACATGTTCAGCGCTATGATGGAACGGTAATCATGTTTCATCAAATGTTTCTCGTAAGTGTTTTACTGCTTCCATTTATGTTTTATATGGATTTGGAACCGATTCCGTCCCAGTTGCCCTATTTGATTTTACTAGCGATTATTACTACCGCCATAGGGCATACCCTCTTTGTAAAAAGTTTACGCTTTTTTGACGTAAGTACGGCCAGCATCATCAGTAGCTTACAGCCTATTTTTGGTATCATTTTAGCTTATGTATTTCTAAACGAGGTTCCAGCCACCAATGTTTATTTGGGTGGGATCATAATTATTTTCTCTGTAATCATTGAAAGTTTACGAAATAAAAAACACACCAAATGAAAATAAGATTTTTGATTTGTAGCCTGTTGTTTATGACCTTAATTTCTTGCGATAGCAAAGATGTTGTAGTAGAAACCGACCTGAGCACCTTAGATAAACAACAGCAATTATGGGAATC
>DLQQ01000031.1:0-3920 GCA_002477625.1 Candidatus Arcticimaribacter sp. UBA7428 | reverse complement strand
CAAGAATACACGCAGCCCAAAGAAGTGGTGGTACGCGATGGGCTTGTAGTTTCGGTTGCAGGAGCTACCTATGATGCTGACTTAGACCAATCGATTTTAACGGTAGATGCCCGTATTGATTATATTCGAAAAAGTTTGGAAAGAAACCCAGAAGCCTCTAGGGTTACCTATGATCCTATCCATGGTTTCCCCACCAATTTTTATTTCGATTTTAGTTTTATGATAGCAGACGAAGAAATTGGATACACCTTCACCGACTTTAGGTCTCAAGAAATAGAATAAAAGTGCTTTCTATTTAAAAGCAGCGATAAACTCATCTTCATCTTTACCCGCAGCAACAAGTTCAATAGCCTTGTTTACAATTTCATCTGCATCTGTACTGAAACCAAGTCCAGTTACCAAACGTCTCAAAAGACTTTTTTCTCCTTCATCAGCAATGCTGTCTGCATATACCATTCGGGTTAGATCGTACAAGCGCTCCAGTCTGTTTTGAGTAGTGGATGGTGGATTGATTTTGTACGTATCAGCATTCTTAAGAATGTTTTGATATTCCTCTTCTTCCACTTCAAGGTTGATAGCCGTACGGTTTAAGAAAGCTTGTTCATCGTCGTTAATGATGCCATCGGACAATGCCACTCGGACAATTGCAGCAAAATGATCGCGGTTTCTATTTTTAAAACCAGAAGAATAAATATCAGATATAGACATATTGTGAATTTTGATCAAATATAAAAAATAGCCCAAGGCTATCCTATTGGGATTTTACTTTTTTTAACCTAAATATCATTTAGCAGAACTTTGCTCATAACAATACTGGAAATGCGCTTTTAGGGTCATGTTTGAAGTTCCTTTTTTCTTTTTTGACCATTTGTAAATATTCGATTGGTGCATAGTCAAAAGGGCTTTTATTTCTGGATGAAGTTTTTCTTCTTCGATTAAACTCTTCACCTGGCTTATGAAGTGGAGTTGTAAAGCCCGTTCATAGGAATCTGGTTGTTCTCTATTTTTAAATAGCTGCGTATAGAGCGTATTTAAAAGTTCCTCAACGCTCAGTGCTATTCCCAAAAGCGTTTGACTCGTAGATAACATTCGGTTCAGTTTTTTGACTGATAAAAACCGATTGAGTGCAGCGCGTTGTAGGTTTTGAATGGTTTTTAAACTCCCTTCGCTTTTAAAATTAGAAACCAATTGGGGATCCATCAACCAATTGGGAGTATTCCACAATTCGCGATTCAAAAAGTTTAATGCCGCTAGTTGGTTTGCCTTGGGGGTATTAACATAGGTGGTAACGCCTTTTTGATTGGTGTTGTGCAACGTTTCATTGACCCCTCCAACGATATTGTGCACATGATAGATATACCTTCGGTATACACCGACCATTTCGCCATAAAGCTCTTCTAATTCATCATAATGATCTCCTTCCGTTAAGGTCCATTGTGGAAGATTTTTAGCTACAATCTTAAGATTTTTTATTCCATAGCCACTGGCCTTAATCGGGTCGTCTCCTATGTTTTCTGTTTGAGCATTAGGATCGTTCCCACGACCTCCAAACATATACATTGGATCTAAAGACTTTGCATCTACAAATGCTTTTAAGGTTTTGGTTTCTTCTTCTAGACTTTTCGATTCGTAATGACGGTATCCCCATTCAATTGCATAAGCATCATAAGGTCCTAATTGGCGTACAAAACGAATGTTTTCGTCCCCAGGTTGTGCTACATAATTGTATCGTGCATAATCCATGATGGTAGTAGCAATACCCATTTTTTGAGTAAATGTACCCGACCGTAAAGAGTCAACTGGGTAGGCAGCGCTTGCCTTCATGTTGTGGGGTAATCCCAAGGCATGACCAATTTCATGTGAAATGACTCTACGCATCATTTCTCCAATTTCTTTTTCGGGGGTATCGAGGGTTCTGGCCTTTGGATTTGCAGCAGCAGTTTCAAGTAAATATCGATTGCGGTAGGAGCGGAGGTGGTTGTGATACCAGATGATATCACTTTCAATAATTTCGCCAGTTCTAGGATCAGAAACACTAGGACCTACTGCATTTCTTGTGGTCGATGCTACATAACGAACAGTAGAATATCGAATATCTTCTGGACTAAAGTCCGGGTCCTCTTCTGCAGTTGGAGGCTCTTTGGCTTGTATGGCATTTTTAAAACCGGCTTTTTCAAAGGCAGTATTCCAATCTTCAATCCCTTGTTTGAAATAGGGACGCCACTTAGTGGGTGTTGCAGGATCCAAATAATACACAATAGGTTTTATGGGTTCTGACAGTTCTCCCCGCTCATAAGCTTCCTTATCTTTTGGTTCTAAACGCCAACGACGAATTAACTCTATTTCATCAGCTTTCAACGCTTGGGAGCTGTAATCTATCTTTCTAAGGGAAAACCATCCTACTCTTCGATCGCTGTACCGGATTTTCATTTGATCTTCGGGCAAGGCGATAAACGAATGATTGATTTGAAAACTAAAGGTTTTACTTGGGTTTGCTCGTGGGGCCTTTGATGCGCTAAAGGTCAAGGTATGGAGGATTTCTGTATTTTTTGGAAAACTTTTGGCAGCATCGATAAGGCTTCTTTTTTTGTCAGCACTCCCGATTTTATAATTTTCTTTTTGAGTTTTCCGAATGATATTGAATCCAGGAGAATCATTCATATAGTGATTACTCACATCAATTAAAAAGCGGTTTTCTTCCTTGTTTTTTATGTCAAAGGCAGCTAAAATAGGTTGAAAGTTATTCTCAGCTACACTGAGACTAATCGGGTCTTCTGCTGAAGCTATATTGCTGTACGAAATTTGCTTCCAAATAATTTGCTTCCCTTTTTTTATAAAACGAATGACCTGCTGTGCTGTTTTAGAACCTGCATTCGTATAGGGTGAATAATTGGCTGGTAATTGTGCAATTCGAGTAACGACCAAGAGGTCTTTGTCTAAAAGTGTGCTGTCAATTTCGAAAAATAATTTATTTTCCTCATTCAAATAGGTAGTGATCAACCCTTTGTTTTGAGTCATTTTTTGAGTCAAAGAATCAATACTTTTTGACGCTTTAGAAGTACTTTTTTTCTTTTGTGCTTGAATTCCAAATGAACACAACAGCACAAGGATTAACATACGTAGTTTCATGAGTTCAATTTTAGTAAAGCTAAAAAAAAGCAGCTGACTAAAGCTGCAGAAGGTCTAGAATAATGTAATATTTATTCTTTTAGAGCTGAAAGTTCAAACCAACGTTCTGATTTTTCTTCTAATTCTTGCCCCAGTTTACCCAGTGTTATGGAAAGTTCTTCAATGTCTTTAGGATCGAGTGCTTCAGTTGAAAAACGATTTTGAATTTCTTCTTTCTTAGTTTCAATTTTTTCAATTTCTCGTTCCAGTTTTTTGAATTCTTTTTGCTGTTCAAAAGTCAAAGAAGCTTTATTTGGACTTTCTTTCCATTCTTTTTTCACTTTTTTTTCTGCTACGGCTGTTGTCTTTTTTTCCACGACTTGTGAATCCTCGTATACACGATAATCGGAGTAATTCCCCGGAAAATCTTCGATTACACCTTCGCCTTGGAAGACAAATAAATGGTCTACGATTTTATCCATAAAATAACGATCGTGGGATACAACCAGCAGGCAACCCGGGAAATCGAGTAAAAAGCTTTCTAAGACATTAAGGGTTACAATATCCAAGTCGTTGGTTGGCTCATCTAGGATTAGAAAGTTCGGGTTTTGTATTAAAACCGTACAGAGGTATAGACGCTTGCGTTCTCCACCACTTAGTTTTTCGACAAAGTCGTATTGCTTTTTTCGATCGAATAAAAACCGTTCAAGCAGCTGTTGTGCAGATATTTTACGCCCTTTTTTAAGAGGAATAAAATCGCCAAATTCACGGATCACATCAATTACTTTTTGTCCCTCTTTGACCTTGATTCC
>DLQQ01000076.1 GCA_002477625.1 Candidatus Arcticimaribacter sp. UBA7428 | reverse complement strand
GTTATAAAATCGAATGTGGTTAGCCTGCTCCCAATCGACCACAACTTGATCTTCGAATTGTGTTCTATAAAAATCTGCGGTAATATCTCCTTGTTTTTGTAACAAAGTAAAGCCTTGTCTAAAACTCAATCCGTAATTCCAAGCTCGTTCAGGGCGAAGTCCATAGACAGATCCACCATTTTCTACCAACTGAATCAAGCGGTTTGTTCCGAATAATTTCTGATTTTCTGCAAAAATATTCGCTACTTTTCTTCCGCTACCAACCGAAGCTCTTAGCACAGATCGTTCCCATGGATTATAACGCAAATGAATTCTCGGTGTGACAAAAGTACCCAATCGATTATGTGCATCTAATCGTATTCCCGCTGTAATATTCAACTTATCTAAACTATCATAGCTGTATTCAAAAAAAGCTCCAATGACCTCATCTCGCCTCTGGTAATCTACTAAGTCAACACGTTCGTTATATTGATCAAAAGAAAAATTGATTCCCGTTTTAAATTTATTTTTTGTGTTCGAGATGATTGAATTGAACAGCAGGTTTGTGAAAAAACTCTTGTGCTTAATATCGTAACGTCTCAGTCCAAAATAAGAGTCTTGGTCGTGATTACTGTATGCCGACTGAAAACCAAAACTCTGGTAAGGTGTTTCTGGAAATACATAGCCGATTTTTAAGGAAGCGTCAAGGCGTTGGGTTTCTATTTCACTTCCCCAAAATACAGTAGTATTTCTATGAGACTCTGGATCAAAATTGATTGAGCCTGTTTGTTTTTGATCATCTAAAAATCGAAGACTTGCGAATCCTACCCAACCTTTGGTTGCATCGGTATATTGCCATCGATTCAAGACATTTATTTGTTTCGAAATCGGAACATCTAAAAAAGAATCGGCATTATTATCAAATTTCTGCGTCCGTTGGTTTACGTGAACATAAGAACCCGCACTCCACTTATCGCTCCATTTGGTATTGAAATGGGCATTGAATTCCTGCCTCCCATTGACAGAGGTATAGGCGTTTATAAAAATGGGCACATCCAACGACGGTTTCTGAATTTCAGTATTAATTTGTCCTGCGATACTCTCAAAACCGTTTACTACACTTCCAGCGCCCTTGGTTATTTGAATACTTTGTATCCAAGTACCGGGAGTAAAGGTTAAACCGTAAATCTGAGAAGCTCCTCGAACCATCGGAATATTCTCCTCAGAAATCAATAAATACGGACTGGAAAGGCCTAACATTTTAATTTGCTTTGTCCCGGTCAATGCATCTGCAAAATTGACATCAATAGAAGGGTTGGTTTCAAAGCTTTCAGAAAGGTTACAGCATGCCGCTTTCAGTAATTCTTCGCTAGAAACTCGAATGATATTTTGAGCTTCTAAATACGATTTTTGTATGGCCTTTCGTCTTTCTGTTAGAGTAACTTCATCCAAGGCGTCGTCTGTATTTGGAAGAAGTGTATGGGTCAATATCTTGGGGCTAGAGATGACTAAGGTATCTGTTTTGAATCCAAGATAACTGATTACTAATTTATTCGAATTGGGAGACATCGAAAGTTTGAAATTTCCCGATTGATCTGTAATGGTTCCCATTGAAGTATTCAGCCAAATCAAATTCACTCCTTCTATTGGAGATTCGGTAGTGTTTTCTTTAATTTTAATTTGTCCAGTAAGTTGTTGTTGCGACTGAACGGACCAACTAAGTAGTATTATAAATAGGTATAAATTTCTCATGATATATTATATAAATTCATTGTGTACTAAAATCGATTGGATAGGGTATTATCCAATGATTTACTCGTAGAACACATAAGAACCATACAAGTTAAAAAGCCGCCTCTGAAGTGGTGGTGGTCTTTTGTAAAGCTGAGTTTTTTGGTTGTTGGCCAACACAGCTAACTTACGAATCCCCTGAATTGGAGAGCTAAGGAAATCTAAATCCAATCCTTTTACATCATCCGCAATGCTTATATCCTCAGTGCTTTGAAATATTTCAAGTGCATCTGCACAACAACTTTTTTGGGAAAATGAAAGTTTATCCGTCTTTTGATTTTTATTCATTTCCATCCCACAGCCTTTGGGGCTATAGGCAGACGATATGGCAGCTAAATGATCTCCACAATAATGAAAGTTGAGTGCCATCCCCATTTTGGAATGGACAAACAGGAGGAGTAATAAAATGACTTTCAATTGCTTCATATACAGAATCGTCTGGCAAATATACAACTAAAACTAAGCAATGCCAAAAAGTAAACCCAAAGCCATCAAAATCATCAAAATATTTTCAATTAGTGTAGCCTCAGTCATCGGCAGGTTTAGGACGGTTCCCAAACAGGCACATTGAATTTTATTTTTATTAAGTAAGGATCGGAGTACTCCTAGAGTTGTAACCGACAAAACAAACAAACTTACCCACAAAGCGATTGTTACCTCAAACTGAAACAAAAAAGCCAATCCCAAAGCAGTTTCTATAAACGGATAAATCCATCCATAAATTGGAATTGCCTTTGCGATCGGGTCGTAAGTTGCAAAAGAAGTTGGAAAAGAACTATAGCCCAAAAACTTGAAGAAGCTGAAAACAACAAAAAACAATCCCATAAAGTCCATCATAAAACCAGAACGACTAAAGTTAGGGAGTTGTAAAAAGATAGCTCCTAGTAGAACATATAAAAAAATAAGCCCTAAAGGAAATAAGGCTTTCCATTTAGACGTTTCGATCCTCCTATCTGTAACCGTATACTTACTCCCCAAGACAGCTTCAATAGCCTCAAAAGATAGTGCTTGCTCCGTTTCAATTGCTGTAGCTCCCGATTTTAAGTCTACTAGAATTCCACTTACTTCAGGAATGGAATTCAGTTTTTCTTCCACACCTTTTTTACAATTTCCACAAGTCATCCCTGTAATAATAAATTCCTGTTTCATACGCTTGTTTTCTAATTAGTAAAACATTTAAACTTGAGCTTTTGATCCAACTTTTAAATTGTTGAGGCTGTTCTGTTTTGCTGAAATAAAAGTAAACATTATTTAGTTCATAAATTGATTTAAAATTAGATGTAAATTCAAATCATTGGATAGAAATTTTAATACTTTTGTGAAAACAATTTTCTCTTTGGAATACCAACAAAAACTACTGACCGCAGTTTCAATTATTCTAGGCTCCAACGACACCAGCTTAGAAACAAAGCTGGGTGCGATCTGCAGTCTGTTGAAACATGAAATCAACACCTATGACTGGGTCGGTTTTTATTTTGCTAAAGCAGAAACTAAGACACTTCACTTGAAGGCATTTGCAGGGATTCCTACCGACCACACCGTTATTCCTTTTGGAAAAGGGATTTGTGGACAAGTGGCCGTTTCCAATGAAAATTTTGTAGTTGAAGATGTGCATGCACAAGACAATTATATTGCCTGTAATCTTGATGTAAAATCTGAAATTGTAATCCCCCTTTTCTTGAACCAAACCAATATTGGTCAAATCGACATTGACTCAAATACCGCAAACGCATTTGACCAAACTGACGTTTATTTACTAGAACAAGTAAATAAACTGATTAGCGATCATATGACATCCAATAATATCTCTATAAATATTTCCTAAAATGAATTCAGCTCACAAAATTGGTTCCGCGTTAATTTCTGTTTTTGATAAAGACGGATTAGCTCCTATTATTAAAAAACTAGACGCACTTGGTGTGACTCTTTATTCTACAGGGGGAACTGAAAAGTTCATTCAAGAATTAGGATATGATGTAGTAGCTGTAGAAGACATCACCTCCTACCCTTCTATTCTTGGAGGTCGTGTTAAAACACTCCATCCGAAAGTTTTCGGCGGCATCTTGAACCGTCAAAATGTAGCATCTGACCAAGAGGAATTGAAACAATACGAAATTCCGCAAATCGATTTAGTGATCGTAGACCTTTATCCTTTTGAAAAAACATTAGCATCAGGAGCTTCTGAACAAGACATTATTGAGAAAATTGATATCGGTGGAATTTCTTTGATTCGTGCAGCTGCAAAGAATTTTGCTGATGTAATTTGTGTTTCAGATAAAAATGATTATGTTGAATTTTTAGATGTATTAAACGCATCGGAAGGGGCACCAGCTTTGAGCGACAGAAAACATTTTGCTGCAAAAGCATTCAACGTTTCATCTCATTACGACTCGGCAATCTTTAATTATTTTAATGCTGAATCGGAAGACGCTAGTTTGAAGTTGAGCATTCAAGAATCCAAAAGCCTTCGTTATGGAGAAAATCCACATCAGAAAGCAAGCTTCTTTGGGCCATTGAATGACTTACTCGACCAAATTCACGGGAAAGAAGTATCATACAACAACCTTTTGGATATCGATGCAGCGGTACAGTTGATGCAAGAATTTCAAAACGAAGAACCAACTTTTGCGATACTCAAGCACAACAATGCTTGCGGATTTGCAAGCCGATCTTCCCTTTTACAAGCCTACGAAGATGCTTTGGCCGGAGATCCTGTTTCTGCCTTTGGAGGGGTTTTGATTTGCAACCGAACAATCGATACTGCAACAGCAGAGAAAATTAACAGTCTTTTCTGTGAAGTAGTGATTACGCCAGCCTATGATGCTGATGCTCTAACTATTTTGAAAAGCAAAAAGAATCGGGTTCTTCTCGTTCAAAAAAGCAATGAATTACTTCAAAACTCAGTAAGAACTTGTCTTAATGGATATTTGGTTCAAGAAAAAGATTCGATCACAGACAGTAAAGAACACTTAACCGTTGCTACTACAATCACGCCCAGTGAACAACAAATAGCAGATCTTTTATTTGCTTCAAAAATCTGTAAACACACCAAGTCAAATACAATTGTTCTTGTCAAAAACAATCAATTACTAGCTTCTGGGACAGGTCAAACTTCACGAGTTGATGCCTTGAAACAAGCGATCGAAAAAGCAAGTGGTTTTGGATTTGATCTTGAAAATTGTGTCATGGCGAGTGATGCATTCTTCCCTTTTCCCGATTGTGTAGAAATTGCATTCAACGCAGGCGTCCGTTCGGTTATTCAGCCTGGAGGATCGATCAAGGATCAACTTTCTGTTGATTTCTGTAACGCCAACAAAATGTCCATGGTATTCTCAGGAATTCGCCATTTTAAACATTAATTTTTAGTACATTTGGGATAGACCAAAATAAAATACGTAATTATGGGTTTTTTCGACTTCCTTACAGAAGAAATTGCAATTGACTTAGGAACTGCCAATACACTGATTATTCACAAGGACAAAGTTGTTGTAGATAGTCCCTCCATCGTAGCGATTGATCGAACAACAAACAAAGTAATTGCTATTGGTCTTGAGGCAAGTATGATGCAAGGAAAAACACATGAAAACATCAAAACCATTCGTCCTTTAAAGGATGGTGTTATTGCTGATTTTAATGCTTCTGAACAGATGATCAATATGCTCATCAAAAGCATTCCAACCCTCAAGAAAAAATTATTTACCCCCTCCCTTCGCATGGTGATTTGTATTCCTTCTGGGATAACTGAAGTAGAAATGCGAGCGGTACGAGAATCAGCAGAACGTGTAAACGGAAAAGAAGTTTATTTGATCCATGAGCCTATGGCTGCTGCAATCGGTATCGGAATCGACATCAAGCAACCCAAAGGCAACATGATCGTTGACATCGGTGGAGGTACAACGGAAATAGCCGTAATTGCTTTGTCTGGAATTGTATGTGATAAATCTGTAAAAATTGCAGGAGATGTATTCACTAATGATATTGTGTATTACATGAGACGCCAACACAATCTTTACGTAGGTGAACGTACCGCTGAAAAAATAAAAATTACTATTGGTGCGGCGCTCGAAGATTTAGATAATCCACCAGAAGAAATGTCTGTTCAAGGAAGAGATCTTTTGACTGGAAAGCCAAAGCAAGCCATTGTATCCTACAGAGAGGTTGCCAAGTCACTTGACAAATCTATTCTTAGAATTGAGGATGCGATTATGGAAGCCCTATCGCAAACACCCCCCGAATTGGCTGCTGACATATACAACACAGGAATCTATTTAGCTGGGGGTGGATCTATGCTCAGAGGGTTAGATAAAAGAATCTCTCTCAAAACTGATCTTCCTGTCTATATTGCAGAAGACCCTTTACAAGCCGTTGTTCGTGGTACAGGCATCGTCCTTAAAAACATTGAGCGTTACAAGACGATCTTGATTAAATAAGTTCGCATATGCAATGGATTTTAAACATCATAATCCAAAAAAGGAACTTACTTCTCTTTCTTTTCCTATTGGGAATCGGCATCGTTTTTTCGAGTTATAGAAGCAGCTATCACCAATCAAAACTTCAGCGTTTTGGGATTATCATTTCTGGAGGGATTTTTAAATCCATCAACAATTCGAAGTCTTATCTCAGTTTGACCGAATCGAACCAAAGTCTCCTTGCTGAAAACAGCACTTTGCATCAAGAGCTTCTTCAATATAAACAAGCAGAAAATTTAATTTCCGAAAGTACAAATCCCGAATTGAATAATTACTTGGTTCGATCCGCAACCGTTGTTAAAAACAGTTATGCCAAAGCCCGGAATATTATAATCATTGACAAAGGAACTTCGGATGGCATTTTAAAAGATATGAGTGTCGTTGGCCCCAATGGAATCATCGGAATCATAAAACAAACCAGCGCGCATTTTTCAAGTGTAATTTCTATCCTCTACCAAGACTTCAGTATTAATGCTAAAATACAAGGTAAGGGCGCTTTTGGATCCTTATCCTGGGAAGGCTATGACCCCACTCGAATGGTGCTGTCCGATGTTTCGATAATCAATACAATCGCAGTTGGAGATACCATAGAGACCGGAGGAATGTCAGCTTATTTCCCAAAAGGAATTCCTATTGGTACAATAATTGATTTAGAAACCCCAACATCTGGAGGTTATTATAATATTGAGGTGGCATTACTGAATAATCTTACCGACCTAAAACATGTGTATATAATTGAAAATAAAAAACGATCTGAATTTATAGATCTTCAAAAAAAGAGCGAAGATGGTACAAGATAGTTTAGGTATTTTATTGGGCTTCTTTGTTGCTGTTACGCTACAAGTTCTGCTCTTTGACCATATTAATCTTTTTGGGTTTTCTTGCCCATCAGTCTATCTTTTTTTCATCATAAGTTATCGCTTCGACCGTTCTCAATTCTTTTTAATTTTATTAGGGTTTTTATTAGGCTTCGTCTTGGATATAATGCAAAGCTCTTCGGGTGCTAACACCATTGCAACTTTATTGATTAGCTTCATTCGCCCATGGGTCATCCGGTTTTCTTTTGGTATTATTTCCGATAGTAACAGCCTACTCAGTATGAAGTCGCGCATGGGAAATCAAGCCTTATACATTGGCTTGATGATTCTGATTCATCAATTTGTTCTACAAAGTGTAGCCTACTTTGATGTTACTCATACTACACTTATTTTACGAAATACATTGGTCAATACTGCTTTGACTTTTATACTTTTATTAGCTACTCTTAACCTCACTAAAAAGAAAAACTAATGCGCAAGCTACTCTTGGCAGGACTTACCCTCATTATAGGCATCCTATTCATCAGTCGCTTGTTTCAACTTCAAGTAATCAATACCTCATATCAGAGGTTGTCAGACAACAATGCAATTCTAGAAATTTCGGACTACCCTGAACGGGGATTCATATACGATCGAAATGGAAAATTACTAGTTGCGAATCAACCAGCCTATGACGTCATGATCATTCCAGAAAACGTAATCCCGTTCGATACGCTTAGCTTTTGTGAACTCACTGGGATTTCTAAAGAGAAGCTAATTAAAAGTCTTAAAAAAGCAAGGCAGTTTTCTAAGCGACTTCCGTCTGTAATTGTCAACCAAATTTCAAAAGAAACTTACGCAACACTTCAAGAGCAAATGTGGAAATACGAAGGGTTTTTTATTCAAAAAAAATCGCTCCGAGATTACCGCATAAACTTTGGAGCTAATGTATTGGGCTATGTAAGCGAAGTAAATAATAATGACCTTAAATACGACTCCTACTACCAACAAGGGGAATTGATCGGAAGGAAAGGAATTGAGAAGTCGTATGAAAATGAGTTAAGAGGTGAAAAAGGAAAGCGTTTTCTTCAAAAAGATCGATTCAATCGAATTATTGGAGAATACAAAAACAATACTTTTGACGTAGAACCCAAAGTAGCCAAAAATATTTATCTAACCCTAGATGCTACCCTTCAAGAGTATGGAGAATACTTGATGCAGAACAAACGAGGTGGAATTGTTGCTATTGAACCTTCGACTGGAGAAATTCTTGCCTTGGTTAGTGCTCCTTCCTACAACCCCAATTTATTAGTGGGTAGGGATCGATCAAAAAACTACAGAAAACTTGCCCAAGACACCTTAGCAAAACCCTTATTTGATAGAGGCTTGCAAGCGCTTTATCCTCCAGGGTCGCCCTTTAAAACCCTCAATGCTTTAATTGCACTTCAGGAAGGTGTCATCACCCCCGAAACACAATTTAAATGCAACAAAGGTCATTTCTATGCCCGTGGCGCTTTTATGGAATGCCATTGCAGAAGGGGTTCTCGTAACGATCTTTTAAAAGGGATTTATCAATCCTGTAATACCTATTTTGCCAACACTTACAAGAAAATAATTAACAAATACGAGACTCCAGACAAAGGCGTAAACCAA
>DLQQ01000017.1:9077-9478 GCA_002477625.1 Candidatus Arcticimaribacter sp. UBA7428 | reverse complement strand
AAAGGAATGGTGCAATAGGTACATTTATAATCACAGCCGTCTTGAACTTTTAGAAAGGCACGTGTCCGATCGCTGGTCGAAAAACTACTGGTATACTGGGTTACGGTTTCAATAGCACAGGAATGGATTGCACCTGCATCCTTCTTGGTTAGATCGTCTAAATATTGAGTTAATTTAAATTTCTCCGAAGCTCCCAAAACTAGATCTACTCCGCTAACCTCAGCCAAGGCCTCGGGTTGTAATTGAGCATAGCAACCAATTGCGGCTACAAAAGCGTCTGGATTTTGACGCAATACCTTTGCTACCAAAGCCTTAAAACGCTTGTCTGCATTCTCGGTTACAGAACAGGTATTGATTACATACACATCAGCTGCATCTTCAAAAGGAACGCGGGTGTAATG
>DLQQ01000017.1:2604-9032 GCA_002477625.1 Candidatus Arcticimaribacter sp. UBA7428 | reverse complement strand
CCTAGCGTATGAAAAGCTACACTTGTCTTTTTAACTGCGACAGGGGTATTGATGGTTAATGAATCCAAATTATATCTAAAAAAGGTTAATTTTGGGACAAATATACTACTTTGGTTTTCAACTTCACCGCCAATTTTCGATCCTACATTACCCTTACGCTCTTGGTCACTATCAGCATGCTGTTTTTGGGCTGTGGGTTCGAAGGTCAAAAACTAGAGCAACAAGTCTTTCGTTACAATGAATTCAGAAACATCACTTCCCTTGATCCGGCTTTTGCGCGAAATCCGCAAAACATTTGGCCCATACAACAACTCTTCAACGGCTTAGTGCAACTGGACGATTCCTTAAACATTCAGCCAGAAATTGCCCGAAGATGGGAAATTAGTTCTGAGGGAACAATCTATACCTTTTTTTTACGAGAGGATGTGTACTTTCATGACTCCCCTGTTTTCGGGTCAGCCAAATCACGAACAGTTACGGCTGAGGATTTTGTGTTCAGTTTTGACCGACTACAAGATGATCAAACCGGTTCTCCTGGAGGATGGGTTCTACAGAATGTAAAGGCCTATACCGCCCTAGACCAACACACGCTTCAAATCGAGCTCAAACAAGCCTTCCCAGCCTTCCTTGGACTTCTTACCATGCGCTATTGTGCAGTCGTGCCGCACGAAGGAATAGCATATTTCAAAGAAGATTTTAGAGCAAACCCCATTGGAACTGGTCCTTTTCAATTCAAAAAATGGGAAGAGGATGTAAAACTCGTTTTACGCAAAAACAACCGCTATTTCGAAAAAGATACAACAGGTCAGCAACTCCCCTATTTAGAGGCAATAGCAATTCGCTTTTTACCGGATATTCAAAGTGAATTCATGTTGTTCACTCAGGGGAAATTCGATTTCCTCAACTCCTTGGATACATCCTATAAAGATGATTTACTCACACCGCAGGGTACATTACAAGAAAAATACCAAGAGCATATTCGGATGGAAAAAGGACCTTACCTAAACACCGAGTATATTGGTTTTTATTTGGAAGCCAACAATAAGGCAGTTCAATCCCAAAAGATACGGAAGGCCATGAATATTGGTTTTGATCGTGAAAAAATGATTCTCTTTCTCCGAAACACCATTGGTTTTCCTGCATTTCAGGGTTTTATTCCCAAAGGACTTCCCGGCCACGGAAATCAAAACCTCAACGAATACAATCTAAAATTGGCGCAAGCCTTAGTTCAAGAATTCATTAACGAGCATAACGAACAGCCCAAAATAAGACTGGCTACCGATGTAAATTATTTAGATATTTGCGAATATTTGCAACGTGCCTACCAAAACATAGGCATCGACCTTACGATTGATTTAATGCCGACCGCTACCTTACGTCAGGCAAAAAGTTCTGGAAATTTAGAGAGTTTTAGAGCAAGTTGGATTGCCGATTATCCGGATGCAGAAAACTATTTATCTTTATTCAATTCAAAAAACTTTTCGCCTTCTGGACCCAACTATACCCACTTCATCAGCCCTGATTTCGATGAGCTCTATCAAGAAACAATGACCGTTTCCAATCCGGAAAAGCGTATAACATTGTATAAAGAAATGGATCGCCTGATGATGTCGCAATATCCAATAATTCCTTTGTATTACGATCAAGCCATACGCTTTACTCGAAAAAATGTGCACGGCTTGGAAATGAATGCAATCAATCTTTTGAATTTAAAAAGGGTACGGAAAAGCAACTAAACGATGAAGCAAAATGGGTTTAAGACGAACGGTCTTTTCTCCATACGGAAGACAGTTCGAAAACAGTTTGAAGAATGGCGGTATCAAGATCTGAAAGTTGTTCCCCTTTGCGTTTCATCATGGCCACGTTAGACTCCATAGCCTTACGAAAAGCATGGGTCTGAAAACCTTGTGCACCTCCGTAACTAAAGCTAGGAATAAAGGTTCTCGGAAAACCACTACCAAAAATATTAGTATTGATTCCAATTAGGGTTGCTGTATTGAACATGGAATGAATCCCACAACGACTGAAATCGCCCATCAAAAGCCCACAAAATTGCAGGGCTGATTTGGCAAAATTCTCTGTTTGATAATTCCAAATTCGAACGTTCCCATAATTATTCTTCAGGTTAGAAGCATCAGTTGCTGCGCCAATATTACACCATTCGCCAATGACAGCGTTTCCTAAAAAACCGTCGTGTCCTTTGTTCGAATTCCCAAGAAAGAGGACATTATTCAACTCACCTCCTATCTTAGAATTAGGCCCGATGGTTGTCCCACCATAAACCTTAGTTCCCATTTTAACCAGCACCTTGTCGCATAGCGCTATTGGACCGCGCAAGAGCGAACCTTCCATAATCTGTGCATCTGACCCGATATAAATAGGGCCATCTGTAGCATTGAGAACAGCGCAAGAAACTTGGGCTCCGGGAGCAATGAAAATACGTTCGGGATGAATCAATCGATTGGAATTATCCAATGGCTGAGAAACTTTATTGTGCGTAAGACGATCAAAATCCATGGCTAAAACGGCTGCGTTTTTGGAAAATAAATCGGACACCTTTTCGATATGCAGAAGCACTTCTTGTACCACAACCACTTCAAAATTAGAGAAATCTTGTGGTAGAACAGAGTCTGAAGTACAGTATGCTACCGGCTTGTTTTCGCAAAGCAAAACCTGTTTTTCTTGCAATTCTTTTATTTGATCAACTAAAGCTTGGGTAGGAATATAACTTGGATTGATAAAACAGTTGAGTGCAGCTGGTTTTGCAGGAAATTTGGGTGCTAAATACGCTTGGGTGGCATAGGAACAGCTTGTATTTAAAAAAGCATTCCACTTTTCAATTAAGGTATCGATTCCGATTCGAAGCTGGGCTACCGGACGAATGTAGGTAAAAGGAAGTAGCTGAACCCGCTCGGGTCCATCAAACAGAATAGCGTTGATTTGTGTTGACATAGGTTTAATTATACTCTTAGGGTGTTGAAGTAAATAGTCTTTATGGAGTTACAAATTTAAGGATTTTCAAAAAAGTAGTCTTTTTAAAAAAAGCTCAAAAAAAAAGCTGCCTAAACGAATAGACAGCTGTACGGTATAAGGTTGAACATACTATTCTTCCTTTTTAAACTTAGAATATTTGTTTTTGAATTTATCAATTCTACCTGCTGTATCAACCAATTTGGTTTTCCCAGTGTAGAAAGGATGCGATGTTCTTGAAATCTCAAGTTTGATTAGAGGATACTCTACTCCATCAACTTCAAGAGTCTCTTTTGTGTTTACTGTTGACTTGGTTAGAAAGACATCTTCGTTAGACATATCTTTAAAAGCTACTAGTCTATAATTCTCTGGATGTATACCTGCTTTCATAAATTTATTTTTAAAACGTCTGCAAATGTAATTGTTTTTTCTAAATTTAACCAACTAAACCTAGCAAATAATTAAAACAAATCTTATGGAAAATCAAAATCTTGAATTAAAAAAGTACATCCTACAATACGGAGCATTATTGGGAGGCATTTCAGTTGTCTTTGGACTCATGCTTTTTTCATTGGAAATGCATTACCAAAACGAAACAAGCACCACTCTTGTAAGCATTGCAATAACGATTGGCGTAATTGCTTTTGCTCAATACAGTTACCGAAAAGACAACGAAGGTTTTATGTCGTTGTCGCAGGGTATAAAAATGGGACTTGGTATGGCTGCAATAAGCGGACTCATCAATGTGGCTTATTTTTTAGTGCTTTCGAACGTACTTGATCCAGAAATGATGAACAAGGCGCTTCAAATGGGAATGGATCAATTCTTAGAACAAAATCCAGAAGCAAGTCAGGACATGATCAATCAAGTAGAATCGATGCAAGAAAAGTTTTCTGGACCAATAATGACTAGTAGTTTTCTCATTATAGCCAGTCTACTTATAGGATTTATTATTTCTCTAATTACAGGGCTCATACTCAAACGCAATCGCCCAGAATAAGCGTATAATTTTGTAGCTTTGTAAACGTTATATAAGCTATGAATTTATCCATCATTATCCCACTGCTCAATGAAGCAGAATCACTTCCCGAATTACACGGGTGGATTCTAACAGAGTTGAACGCTACAGACCTGAGCTTTGAAATTATTTTCATCGACGATGGTAGTACCGATAATTCGTGGGAAGAAATTGAAAAATTACACCAATCCCATAGTACAACCTATGGGATTCGTTTTTCAAAAAACTTTGGTAAATCGCAAGCCCTTCATGCTGGCTTTGCAGAAGCGAGCGGTGCTGTTGTTGTGACTCTTGATGCGGACCTTCAAGACGCACCCAGTGAAATCCCCAACTTGTATAATCGTATAATTTCCGAAGATTTAGATTTAATCTCGGGCTGGAAAAAGAAACGCTACGATTCTTTATTTTTTAAAAACATTCCTTCCAAATTATTCAACTGGGCAGCGCGACGCAGCTCTGGAATATACCTACACGATTTTAACTGTGGCATAAAAGCGTATAAAAAGGAAGTCATCAAGACGATTGAAGTTTTTGGCGAAATGCACCGATACATTCCTGTTTTGGCAGCCCAAGCGGGTTTCAACAGAATTGGAGAACAAATTGTGGTGCATCAAGCACGTAAATTTGGCGTTACCAAATTCGGATGGATTCGTTTTGTAAACGGCTTTTTGGATCTTATTACATTGAGTTTCCTGAATAAATTTGGAAAACGCCCCATGCACTTTTTTGGCTTTTGGGGATCGCTTATGTTTTTTATTGGCTTCAGCGCTGCGCTCTATCTCGGAATCGACAAACTCTACATCAATACGGACGGACGCCTTATTGCCGAGCGTCCCGAATTCTATATTGCACTCACCACCATGATTCTGGGGACACTCTTCTTTATTGCTGGGTTCCTAGGCGAACTCTGGGTGGGACAACAAAATCATTCCCAACGCTATTCCATCAAGAGAACACTAAAATCCAACGAATGAGTTTCAAACAAAAAGCGGCTCAATGGCAACATCCCCCCTTTGACGCCGCCACACAAAAACAAGTCGACCTCCTTCACCAAAACCCAAAAGAGTTAGAAGATGCCTTCTACAAAGATTTAGAATTTGGAACCGGAGGAATTCGAGGTGTAATGGGAGTTGGAACGAATCGCATCAACAAATATACCTTAGGAAGAGTCACCCAAGGGCTTGCTTCCTACTTGAAACAACAATTTCCTTCCGAAACCATCAAAGTGGTCATCGCTTATGATTGTAGACACAACAGCAAAAGTCTAGCAAAAACAGTCGCAGCAGTATTTTCGGCAAACGACATTGAAGTATATCTGTTTTCGGATCTTCGTCCAACACCCGAATTATCCTTTGCAGTTCGTTATCTAAACACACACTGTGGGATTGTTTTGACAGCTTCGCACAACCCTCCCGAATACAATGGATACAAAGTGTACTGGAAAGATGGTGGGCAAATTGTTCCTCCTCATGATCATAAAATAATCGCTCAGATTGAGCAAACAAATTTCGATGCAATTCGATTTGAAGCCAAAGAATCTAAAATACATTTAATTGACAAAGAGGTTGATGATGCCTTTTGTAAAACTGCCCTTCAGCTAAGTAAAGCTTCTGAGGCAGCTAAAGCAGCTTTTTCTGTAGTCTTCACATCGCTTCACGGAACAGCAATCACCTTGATGCCTCAAGTCTTTGAAGCTGCAGGGTATTCACAATTCCATAGTGTTCAAGAACAAGAAACTCCCGACGGAGATTTTCCAACGGTAGTGTCGCCCAACCCCGAGGAAAGAGCAGCCTTGGCTCTGGGATTAGAAAAAGCAGAAGAACTAGATGCTGATTTGCTGATCGGGACCGATCCAGATGCTGATCGTTTTGGTATTGCCGTTCGGAATCGGAAGGGTGTTTTTGAAATTCTGAACGGGAATCAAACCATGCTTGTTTTGACGCGCTATTTATTAGAACAGTACCCCGAAAGCTTATCTCAAAAGCAATTCATTGGCTCTACGGTTGTTTCCTCTCCCGTAATGTCCGTTTTAGCATCACACTTTGGCGTTGAATGCAAACTTGGATTAACGGGTTTTAAATGGATTGCCAAAATGATTGAGGACTATCCGAATCAAACTTTCATTGGTGGAGGAGAAGAAAGCTATGGCTATATGGTAGGAGATCAGTTACGAGACAAAGATGCCATCAGCTCTGCCCTACTTGCCGCAGAAATTGCCGCAATTCAAAAAAGCAAAGGGAGTTCCTTCTACGAATACCTCATCGATAGCTATGTGAAATTTGGATTGTATCACGAAGAATTGATTTCATTAACCAAGAAAGGAAAGGCTGGCTTTGAAGAGATTCAACAAATGATGCATACCTACAGAACCAAGCCACCGAAGTCAATAGCTGGAGTCAATGTTGAACAAATAGATGATTTTGAAAGCCAGATCAGCCGC
>DLQQ01000017.1:0-2549 GCA_002477625.1 Candidatus Arcticimaribacter sp. UBA7428 | reverse complement strand
ATTTTGTCCGATGGATCTCAAATATCGGTTCGCCCAAGTGGCACTGAGCCCAAAATTAAATTTTACTTTAGCGTAAATAAAAAGATTACAAATACTGATGCATACGATGCAACCAAAAAAACACTGACTGACCAATGCCGAAAATTAATTCAAAGCTTAGGTATATAGATGAACTATTTTAAAAAAATAATACTTTTTGCACTCCCTTATAAGCGTTTCGCTTTCTTGAATATTGTATTCAATATACTGTATGCTTTTTTTAGCGCACTCTCATTTGTAGCGCTCATTCCGATGCTGAATGTATTGTTTGATAAAACTCCAAAAGTTGATATTGAACCGGTCTATACCGGGATTTTTGACCTTCAAAATTATATTGAAAACACCATAAACTACAAAGTTGGATCTACCTTAGAAGAAAATCCTCTGGGTGCATTGACCCTAGCGATTGCATTGATTTTAATTTTATTCTTCCTCAAGAATTTATTCAACTATTTGGCGATGTTTTTCATCACCTTTTTACGCAATGGGATTTTAAAGGATTTACGAAATTCTTTGTACTCTAAAATTTTAGCACAGCCCGTTTCTTATTTTACAGAAAAGAAAAAAGGAGATACCCTGGCACGAATCACTTCTGATGTTCTTGAAATTCAACATTCCTTTCTATCAATTATGGAGTTGATTGTAAGAGAACCCCTGACCATTGTCTTTACCTTAATCGTTATGTTCAATATGAATGTAAAACTGTCGATTTTCGTGCTTACATTCATTCCAATTTCTGGTTTCATCATTTCGTCTGTGGGTAAAAGTTTAAAAAAGCATTCTCAGAACGTACAAAAAGAACAAGGTGAACTCTTGTCAGTTGTTGAAGAGTCTTTGGGAGGGTTACATATCATCAAAGCGTTTAGTGCCGAAGGAAGTTTTATTACTAAGTTCTTTCAATCAACAACAAGCTTTTTTAACTTTTCAAACAAATTATTGAACCGTCAAAACCTTGCTTCTCCCCTGAGTGAGTTTATGGGGATTGGAGTTATTGGTGGCCTACTTTGGTTTGGAGGCTCTATGGTATTGGTTGACAAAACACTCGACGGAACTACGTTTATTGTTTTCATCACCTTAGCTTACAACATCCTAACACCAGCCAAAGCAATCAGTAAGGCATCCTATGCCATAAAAAAGGGGGACGCCGCAGCGGAACGTGTTCTAGAAATACTTGAGGCTCCCAATGAACTCACCGACCATCCGAATGCTCAACCCATTAGTGGATTTAATGCTGAAGTCCATTTTGATAAAATTGGTTTTCAATACGACACTACACCTGTACTTAAAGCCTTTTCTTTAAGTCTTAAAAAAGGGCAAACCATTGCTTTGGTAGGGCAATCGGGAAGTGGAAAAACTACAGTTGCAAATTTATTGAATCGCTTTTATGATGTACAAGAAGGGAGTATTCAGATCGACGGAATGGACATCAAAGAAGCAACAACAGAATCGCTGCGTAAACTGATCGGTGTAGTTACCCAAGATTCAATCTTATTTAATGACAGTGTGCAAAACAACCTACTCATTGGAAATCCCAACGCCACAGACGAAGAGGTTATCGAAGCTGCCAAAATAGCGAATGCCCACGAGTTCATCATCACCCTGTCGGAAGGATATCACACCAATATTGGCGATCAAGGAAATAAATTATCTGGAGGTCAGAAACAACGCCTCTCCATAGCACGAGCTGTACTCAAAAACCCGCCCATCATGGTATTAGACGAAGCAACCTCAGCCTTGGATACAGAATCCGAAAAACTAGTACAGGAAGCACTAGAAAACTTAATGAGTAATAGAACTTCCTTGGTTATTGCCCACAGACTCTCAACCATTCAGAAAGCAGATCAAATTGTAGTAATGCAGAACGGTGAAATTATTGAAATGGGAACCCATTCAGAATTGATCAGCAACAACAGCAACTACAAAAAGCTAGTTGAAATGCAATCGCTCTAAAATCGATAAATTCAATTTGGTTAAACTATTTTGTAATTTTTAAGTCAAAGCACTAAACACTTTTAGTTGGAAGAGCAAACTCTTTTAGTACATGCCTTACAAAATCCAGCAACGCAGGAAGCTGGATTCAAAACCTTGATCAAGGAATATCAACAGCCCTTGTACTGGCATATTCGTAAAATTGTTTTTGACCATGAAGATGCGGATGACGTATTACAGAACACCTACATCAAGGTCTTTAAAAGTATTAAAAATTTCAGAGGTGAAAGCAAACTTTTTAGCTGGATGTATCGAATTGCTACTAACGAAGCGCTAACATTCATCAAACAGAAATCAAGGAAACTAGGGTTGTCACTTAATGAATACAACGAAAAGCAGGTGAGTCAATTGGAAGCCGATGTATATTTCGAGGGAGATGCAATTGCTCTTAAACTACAATTAGCAGTGGCCAATCTGCCAGAAAAACAGCGCCTTGTTTTTAATCTTAAATACTATGAAGAACTAAAGTACGAAGAGATTTCAGAGATACTAGAAACCAGTATAGGCGGACTAAAAGCCTC
>DLQQ01000075.1 GCA_002477625.1 Candidatus Arcticimaribacter sp. UBA7428 | reverse complement strand
ATTGAAATTATAACCTCCTTCTGTAATAGTTAATGAAACAATTTTGGTGTCTGCATGCGCCATGCGATCAATCGCCAAATCGGGTGTTTCAAAAGCGAAAATATAATCTACTATAGATCCTATAACTTCACAGGTTTCGTGTCCTTCTGGATGCTGTGTAATGAGAGTATAGAGGCAATCTTGTTGCTCTAATACAGTAGCAATATTTCTATCTCCTTCTCGTAAACCGATTCCACAAATTCCCCATTCAGAATTTTGAGCATCTCCAAGTAATTGATGTATATAATAAGCCAGATGTGATCGATGAAACCCACCAACTCCTATATGAACGATGCCTGACTTGACCAAATCCCTTTCATAGGTTGGGCAAGGAAGTTGGGACGCAATGGAGTTTATGTTTTGCTGTTTTAATTGAATTGTACTCATTGTATCTTATCCGTTATTTAATGACTTGCGTCTCTGCATCGCCCAATAGGCTGAAATGAAATATATTAGGGTACAGGCAAAACCAATTTGATAAAAAACCGCTCTATTGGAAATATAGGCTACTTCATCTGGACTTGCTACCAATGTTTTTATAGCTAAAAACAGCGTTAATCCAAGAACACCATATGAAACAAGCTTCAAGACTTTTGTAAATATCGAGATATCTTGCACTGTTTCTGGTTCTTCTTCCTCCAACTTTTCGTGATACTTTACGATCGCTTTATTATATGTATCTTCCTTCTTTTCATCTTCTGGATATTTTTTATTGGCACCATATTTACCCGCCAAGAAGGTGTAAACCAATATTGTGAAAAACCAAGTTGGAATGAATAGGTAATAGAAAGACATGACGTCAAGTGCATTGAGACCAAAGCCGAAAATGAGGCCAATAATCCAAGACAAAACAGCTGGAGAACTATTTTTGTATTCTTGGAATTTCGACCAATAACGGGTGTAGCCAATTCTAGGGAAAATTTGGTGTTCAGTGAATACAATTGCTCCAACAGGAACAACTAACAGGCCTGCGTAGGTCAACAGAGGTAATATTTGTGAAAACACAAAAGGGAAACAAGCAACAATAATCATGGCTACTCCAACAATCATAGTTGTTTTTCTCAGCGAATAATTGGTGTAGATTGCTTGTGCAGCTAACCCTGCTCTATATAAATTGGTGATAGCGGTTGTCCAACCAGCCACAATAATAATAACAAAACCAGACCATCCAAGAGCATAGTAAGCAACATCGCCTGGATCGAGTTGTACAATTGATTCTCCTAAAATCACAGCGGTACCAGCGCCCATGATACCGGCAGCAATCCAAGCAATATAATGCCCAAAAAGCATCCCAGTACTGGTTGCAAGACCGTAGTGTTTTTTCTTGGCAAAACGCAACAAGGCCATATCAATTAAACCGAAATGAGTAATCGTATTTGCTGCCCATCCAAAACCGATGACTTCGACTAATCCGATTCCGGGTTTGCCATCACTGTTTACACCTGTCCAAATAGACTGATTTCCGATATCAACAAAATCTGCCCAGCTACCTGGAAGAGTGAACCCTAAAACATCTAAAGAAAGTGCTGGCATTAAAACAATTGCCCCACTGGCAAACATAGTGAATAACCAAGGGGCACAAATGCCCGAAAAGTCTGAGACAGCTTTGAAACCATATAGGGCTACAAACACAACAAATATTCCTACGAGTAGAACAATCAATACAAACCACAAATTCGTTGGATACCAATCGAGCTGTGCAGGAATTCCAAAGGCAAATCGAACAGCAGTAGAAGACACGGTAACCATTGCAGCAGAGATGACTGTGAATATCAGAATATTCGCCCAGTTATATAATTTGGACATCGAATCACCAGCAATTTTATTGAGATAAGTGTACAGACTTAGACGGGTTTCAACAGCAATTGGACTTGTTATCAAAGTCCAGCTTAAAACGGCTAAGACATTTCCGATGAGCAAGCCAAGAATAATGTCAATTGTCTTTGCGCCTAAAGAAACAAAAGTTGCTCCAATGACAAACTCTGTAGCTGCGACATGTTCTGCTGCATACAAGCCCGCAAAATGAGTCCAATTGTGTAATTTATACTTTGGAACAGGAAGCTGTTCTTCATGCATGTTTTCGAATTGTTGAAAATCAGTTGCTTTGTTCATTTTTATCTTTTAATTACCGGTAATACTAACTATTATAGTATTAAAGGGAGGTGATAAGGACTTTTGATTGGGTTTATTGGCATTCAAAAAATAACTATTTCGAATTTTTTTCTTATATCCTATACCCCTATATTTTTTGTATTTCCCAAACTTACAAAATAATCTTCTATATATCCTTTTTTCATTTCCGAAGTCTGGATCTAATCGAATAGAAACTTGAATCTGACAATCAAGATGCGGTCCTCTATAATATGAGTATATTTATACTTTAACGATTTTCAAAATGAACAAAGTATTTAAAATATCCTTGATTTCGGCCTTAGCTGGTTTCTTGTTTGGGTTTGACACCGTAGTTATTTCTGGAGCGGATCAACAGCTTCAAAGCTTGTGGAACACCTCCGATCTTTTTCACGGAACCTTTGTAATGTCCATGGCTTTGTGGGGAACAGTACTGGGTGCCATTTTCGCTAGTTACCCCTGTAATTACTTTGGAAGAAAAAACACCCTAATTGGAATTGGTGTCTTATACCTTATTTCTGCTCTAGGTTCAGGCTTAGCATTAGACCCCTATACTTTTTCGTTTTTTAGGTTTCTAGGAGGAATAGGCGTTGGAGCCTCTACTATTGCTGCACCAACCTATGTTTCTGAAATTGCCCCTGCTCACAAAAGAGGTCAGTTGGTTGCCCTATATCAATTCAATATTGTGTTTGGAATCTTAGTTGCTTTCATCTCTAATTTTCTATTGAAAGACGTTGGAACACAACCTTGGCGTTGGATGGTTGGTATTGAAGCATTACCAGCAGTTTTATATCTTTTAGGGATTTTAACCGTACCAAAAAGTCCTCGATGGGTACTTTTTAAGTTAAAAGATTTAGCCCAAGCACAGGCAATCTTTAAAGAAATTAGCGGGAAAGAATTAACCGGTTCTGAGATCGAAGAAATTCAAGTAGAACAAGAGCCAGACAATCAAAAACCTTTGTTTTCTAAAACCTATCGATTTCTCATAATCTTAGCCTTCTTAATTGCGTTTTTTAATCAACTTTCAGGGATCAATGCCTTTTTATACTATGCACCTCGAATTTTTGAAGCCGCTGGACTGGAAGAAAGTGCTGCCTTATTGAGTAGTATTGGGATTGGAGTAACCAACTTAATTTTTACACTCTTAGGGCTGTACTTAATAGACACAATAGGAAGGAGACTTTTGATGATTATCGGTTCGATTGGCTACATCATTTCATTGTCATTGGTTTCCATTGCATTTTTACAAGGATGGCAAGGCATTAGTGTTCCTGTCTTTTTATTCCTATTTATAGCTTCTCATGCAATTGGTCAAGGGGCCGTTATTTGGGTTTTCATCTCTGAGATTTTCCCAGACAGTCTTCGAGCTCAAGGACAATCGTTTGGATGTTCTGTCCATTGGGTACTGGCCGCACTTATTACACTTTTCATGCCCGTAGCCTTGTCTGCATTCCCAAATCCTGGCTACGTTTTTATTTTATTCGCTGGGATGATGGTCCTCCAACTTGTATTTGTTTTATTCATGATGCCAGAAACTAAAGGGATTTCGCTTGAACGCCTAAGTAAGCAGCTAATTAAGTAATTCATGAAAAAGGTAGTATGTTTTGGAGAAGTTTTATGGGATCTTTTTCCAGAGGAAAAAAAATTAGGCGGTGCACCCTTGAATGTTGCCTTACGCATGAAATCTTGGGGTATGGATTCGCAGATGATCAGTAGCGTTGGAAATGACATACAGGGGCAGGAAATCATTGCTCAAATAAAAGCGCTGGGTCTGGATCCTAAATACATACAAATAAATAACAAGTTTGATACTGGTAGCGTTACTGTAACGCTAGATCAACAAGATTCGGCATCCTATGAAATCAATCATCCTGTTAGTTGGGATAAAATTGAATTACAACCCGAACATAAAGAACTCCTGTATACTTCCGATGCTTTTGTTTTTGGAAGCCTCGTCGCTCGTGATTCTGTATCTAAAAAATGTTTGCTAGACTTATTAGAAATTGCCCCCTACCCTGTTTTTGATGTTAACTTGAGAGTTCCCCACTACTCCATTCCAGATGTAGAATTATTTATGAGTCAGTCGAATTTCATTAAATTCAACGACGAAGAAATAGAAGAAATTTGTGTTGCGCTAGGCAAGAAAACCAAGAGCTTAAAAGAACAAATTCAATTCATTGCAAACAAAACCGATACCCCTACAATTTGCGTAACCTTGGGCAAAGACGGTGCAGTTTTATTTCACGAAGGAGTTTTTTATACTCAAAAGGGCTATCCTGCTCAAGTTATGGATACCGTTGGAGCTGGGGACTCGTTCCTAGGGACGCTTTTAAGCTTGCTCCTTCAAGAGAAAGCCCCAGAGGAGTCACTGGGAAAAGCCTGTGCAATGGGAGCGCTTGTAGCTCAAGAAAAAGGAGCGAATCCAGTAATCACAGAACAGATGTTATCCAATTTTATGAAGCAAGTAAATTAATCCTCTAAAGATTGTGCTGAAAACGATTGAAGGCTTTCTTCAAAAGAATATTGAATTTGAATCGGACGACAACATACTTCACAATCCTCAATATACTGTTGTTCTTGATTCGATGGTTCGAGTAACATAGAAATTTCTTCCCAGCAATAGGGACATTGAAAAAAATGCTCTTCCATTAGATTTCAAATTCCATTAGTTCTTCGGCTACAACTTCCCATTTCTTCATCAAAAGACCTAATTGATCCTTTTTCCCATTATAGTGTTCAAAGAAATTTGCTTGAGCAATGGTTTGCTCATAATTACTTTCTAATGCTGCGTCGGAAATTTTAAGTTCTTTTTCAAGCTCGGCAATT
>DLQQ01000084.1:4902-10742 GCA_002477625.1 Candidatus Arcticimaribacter sp. UBA7428 | reverse complement strand
TATAGGTCATAACTTCATTAGGTCTAGAACAACCATAATGCATTCTCCTCGTTTCACTTCTTTATTGATGTATTGTTCGAGCATTAAACTAGCGATTGGTGCTAGGTAAATTCAAATGGGTAATGAACTCATTATCGGAACGTATAACCAATTCAACTTCATTATCAATTAAAGGAATATCACTAAAGTCTGGCTGTCCCGTTGGGTTGTAATTGGTTCGTATTAAGCGATCCGAGGTCAACACATGTGTACTGTCATTTTTTCGAACTAAATCGTAAGCCAAAACATAAAAGAATTTTTCTTGGCATAAAGCGCCCTCAGCAAAACGGTAAATTTATTGACTATAGTCCCAACTTCCAATAAAACTGAAGGGTATTTCTTCAACTGGAGGATTTACCTCTTTTTTACAATTCACAAAAGCAAAAAACAAACAGAGTAATACACATCGCATAAGATAGGGTTTAGGAACTCTAAAGCTATCTTGAATAAGATGAATATCTTACGCATTATAATTTACCTCTTATAAAGGGGAACTGAGGAGCAGGCTTCTCCGTAAAAAAGACTTTTAACTACCGGCTGTAGTTTTTGAATGAGGTACACAAAAGCGCTTTCAGGAATCTCCTTTTCAGAGCAGCCTTTTACAATTACGGGCTTGCCTTCGAAAAAAGATAAATCCAATTGATCAATGGCTTGAAGAAACAATTGATGTTCTAGGTCTTGCAGCGATCCCCAAACGGTTTGTTTAGAAACCTTACTGAGTTGAGCCGTAATCAAAAGACTAGCCCAAGCTGGAAGAATGGCATCTGTTGAGCAAGACAGTGCGACATAGTGTTCTTGGTACATAGACCAGTCGTGGGATGTAATTGCTGCTCTAAATTCTTTTTCTCGCAAAATAAAACCTTGTTCCAACCATTGACTTAAATCAATTTGGGTTCGGACTCCCTCGACGTAGAGGTCTTCTAGATCAAAGGTGATCAGAACACTCTGTGCGACTTTATTTACGATTTCATCTCCCATGATTTTTTATAAAAATCCGAGTTCCAATTTGGCTTCTTCGCTCATCAAATCTTGAGTCCATGGAGGGTCAAAAGTGATTTCAACCTCAGCATCATTTACTTCGTCGAGCGATTTTACTTTTTCTTCTACCTCAACTGGAAGCGTTTCTGCAACAGGACAATTGGGAGTCGTTAGGGTCATTAATATTTTTACGTCTCGATCTTCGTTTACAAAAACATCGTAGATCAATCCGAGTTCATAAATATCAACTGGTATCTCGGGATCGAAAATAGTTTTGAGAACATTAACCACTTTTTCTCCTAACTCTTGGGTATCTAGTGTATTTTCTGACATAATTAACTGAGTTGTGTTTGGAACGCAATGGCGTACATTTTAATTTGTTTAATCATCGAAACCAAACCATTGGCTCGTGTCGGTGATAGATGTTCTTTAAGCCCGATTTGATCGATAAAACTCGTGTCGGAAGCTAGAATATCTTTGGGGTGTTGATTCGAAAACACCCGAATCAAAATTGCAATAATCCCTTTGGTAATGATGGCGTCACTATCGGCAGTAAACTCCAATTGATTGTCTTTGAGTTCAGCATGAACCCAAACTTTACTTTGACAACCTTTGATGATGTTGTCATCGGTTTTGAATTCAGGAGCAATCAAGGGAAGTGATTTTCCTAAATCGATCATGTATTCGTAACGTTGCATCCAGTCTTCGAACATCGCGAACTCTTCTATGATCTCTTCTTGTATTTCTTGTATGCTCATAATACGCTAAGGTAATGCTATTTATTCCAACATTTGAATGGCACGTTTCAGTGCTTTAATCATCGTGTCAATTTCTTCTTTGGTATTGTAAAAAGAAAAGGATGCACGAACCGTTCCCGGGATTTTATAAAACTCCATAATGGGTTGTGCACAATGATGGCCAGTACGAACAGCTATTCCCAATTTATCTAGAATACTACCAATATCGTAGGGATGAATTTCATTTACATTAAACGAAACTACCGCAGTTTTTTGAGGTGCTTCTCCGTATATACGAACTCCCGCTATGGCTTTCAGTTGTTCCGTTGCATAGTCCAACAATTCTTGTTCATAAGCGGCAATAGCATCAAAACCAATCCCATTCATATAATCAAGTGCAGCTCCAAAAGCAATTCCTCCTGCTATGTTTGGAGTACCTGCTTCGAACTTATGCGGCAAATCGGCATAGGTAGTTTTTTCGAAACGTACCTCAGCGATCATTTCTCCTCCACCCTGGTAGGGAGGAAGCATATTCAATAAAGATTCTTTTCCGTACAACATCCCAACCCCTGTTGGTCCACATAATTTGTGGGCAGAAGTAACGTAAAAATCAATATCCAGTGCCTGTACATCGGCTTTGATATGAGGTGCAGCTTGGGCACCATCTATAAGCACTTTTGCTCCGATGGCATGGGCTTCTTTAATGATTTGGTCTATGGGGTTTACAGTCCCTAAAGCGTTGGACACATGGTTTACAAAAACCAGTTTGGTCTTTTCTGAAAGTAATGCTTTGTATGCCTCCATTTCCAAAACTCCGGTTTGGTTCATCGGAATAACTTTTAGAACAGCTCCCGTACGTTCGCACAACATTTGCCAAGGCACAATGTTGGAGTGATGTTCCATAGCCGAAACAAGCAGTTCGTCGCCAGCTTGAAGGATTTGAGTGTAGCCAGAAGCAATGATGTTGATGCTGTGCGTTGTCCCAGAAGTCATGATGATTTCGTGAGGATGAGCTGCATTAAAATGGTTTTGAATTGTTTTTCTTGCGCCTTCATAAGCATCCGTAGCTTCTTGACTCAGCGTATGAACTCCTCGGTGGATGTTAGAATTGTAATTCCGGTAATAGTCAGCAATCACATCGATCACCTGATTGGGTGTTTGTGAAGTTGCTGCATTATCAAAATACACCAGAGGTTGTCCATTTACGGTTCGCTCCAGTATGGGAAAGTCTTTTCGTATGTTGTTTAGGTCAAACATTCGTTATAAGTCATGTCCTATGCTGACACCTAGCTTATCGGCAATCAGCTTGTTAATTCGCAGTTTCAATGCAGGGATTTTTACACTTTCCAATACATTATTTGCAAAGGCATAGGTAAGCAATCCTTTGGCTTCTCTTTTGGGGATTCCACGTGAACGAAGATAAAACAACGCATCTTCATCGAGCTGTCCAATCGTACAACCGTGAGAACATTTTACATCATCCGCAAAAATCTCCAACTGAGGCTTGGTATTGATCGTTGCCGTATCATCTAATAGGATGTTGTTGTTTTTTTGGAAAGCGTTTGTTTTTTGTGCAATCTGATTTACATAGATTTTACCATTAAAAACACCCACCGATTTATCCGCATAAATTCCTTTATAATCCTGATGACTTTCGCAATTAGGTTCTGCATGATCTACAAGAGTATAATGATCAACGTGTTGTCGATCGCCGATGATGGTCACTCCTTTCATCGTTGAATCAATATATTCTCCTTGTTGATAAAAGTTCAGGTTGTTTCGAATGATTTGTCCTCCAAAAGAGAATGTATGTACACTTACATGACTCTTGCCTTTTTGAGCAACATAGGTGTTGTCAATAAGGGAGGCTTCATCTAAATCATTCTGTACTTTATAGTAATCTACTACAGCGTTTTCAGCTGCAAAAATTTCGGTTACGGCGTTAGTCAATACCTGATGCGGGACAAGACTTTGATGGCGTTCAAAAATCTGTACTTGTGCATTTTCTTCCGCTACAATTAAATTCCGTGGTTGTAGTAACATAGGCCCTTGTTCACTAGTCGAAAAGTGAAGGATTTGTATGGGTTTTTCTGCTACAACCGATTTTGGAATATAGATATAAGCACCTTCTTTAGTGAAAGCCGTATTCAATGCGGTAAGGCTATCGTCTTTTTTGGCGATGGTATTGAAATAGGTTTCAATAGTAGCTTTGTACTTATCTTTAGTAAGCGCAGCAGAAAGCAAACAAACGTCGATGCCGTCGTGGGTAGTATCCGATAAGAATGGACTATAGACCCCATCAATAAAAACAACCTTATAGGTATCAATATCATATAAAAAATACTTCTTTACATCTTTGAGTTCTATTGTTGTTTCATTTTTAGGGAAAATCGAGTAATCGTTTTTCAACAGCTTTGCTAAGGAAGTATACTTCCAAGCTTCATCCTTTTTGGTTGGAAAACCTAATGCTTCGAATTGCTTCAAACTACTTGAACGTATTTCATGGATCGGAGAAGACAGATCCAACTGTTCTTCAAAAGCCATAAAAGAGGATATTAATTTTTCTTTTAAATCCATAGTTAGTCCACTAATTGTTTAATCCAATCATATCCTTTTGCTTCCAATTCATGCGCCAATTCTTTGGTGCCTGACTTTACAATTTTACCATTGTAAAGTACGTGTACGAAATCGGGAACGATATAATCGAGTAAGCGTTGGTAGTGCGTAATAACGACCACCGCATTGTCTTTGCTTTTTAATTTGTTAACACCATGCGCAACGATCTTAAGTGCATCGATATCCAAACCAGAATCGGTTTCATCTAAGATGGCCAATTTCGGCTCCAACATTGCCATTTGGAAAATCTCGTTGCGTTTCTTTTCTCCTCCCGAAAAACCTTCGTTTAGGGAGCGGGATAAAAATTTAGAATCAATTTCAAGAAGTGCTGCTTTTTCACGAATGTTTTTCAACATGTCTTTGGCTGGCATGTCTTCTAAACCCTGTGCTTTTCTATTGGCATTGATCGCGGTTTTGATGAAATTGGTTACCGTAACCCCAGGAATTTCTATTGGATATTGAAAAGAAAGAAAGATGCCTTTGTGTGCACGTTCTTCCGCATCAGTTTCAGACAGCTCTTCTCCGTTGAGGGTTATTTCGCCTGAACTAACTTCATAATCTTCGTTTCCAGCAATTACAGAAGCTAGTGTGCTTTTTCCTGATCCGTTTGGGCCCATAATCGCATGAACTTCTCCTGGATTTACTTGAAGATTAATTCCTTTTAAAATTTCTTTTCCTTCTACACTTGCGTGAAGATCTTTTACTGTTAACATAGTTTATGTAATCTTATCCCACCGAACCTTCGAGGGAAATTTCTAATAATTTTTGTGCCTCTACGGCGAACTCCATGGGGAGTTTGTTTAAGACTTCTTTACTAAATCCATTTACAATAAGAGCTATTGCTTTTTCCGTATCAATTCCACGTTGGTTACAATAAAAAATTTGGTCTTCGCCAATTTTACTAGTTGTCGCTTCGTGTTCTATTTGAGCTGAATTGTTTTTAACTTCGATATAAGGAAAGGTATGCGCCCCGCACTGATCGCCCATAAGGAGCGAATCACATTGAGAGAAGTTCCGTGCATTGGTTGCTTTGGAATGTACCTGCACTAATCCACGGTAACTGTTTTGAGAGCGTCCAGCAGAAATTCCTTTCGAGATGATCGTACTTCGTGTATTCTTTCCGAGGTGGATCATTTTGGTTCCCGTATCGGCTTGCTGAAAATTATTGGTAACTGCAATCGAGTAAAACTCTCCAATAGAATTATCTCCTTTTAAAATACAAGAAGGGTATTTCCAAGTAACTGCAGAACCTGTCTCTACTTGTGTCCAAGAAATTTTAGCGTTGTTGTGGCAAATTCCTCTTTTAGTAACAAAGTTGAAGACACCCCCTTTACCTTCTTTATTTCCTGGATACCAGTTTTGAACTGTTGAATATTTAATTTCTGCCTCGTCCATAGCAACTAATTCTACTACAGCAGCATGCAGTTGGTTTTCATCTCGTGAAGGTGCAGTACAACCTTCAAGGTAACT
>DLQQ01000084.1:0-4873 GCA_002477625.1 Candidatus Arcticimaribacter sp. UBA7428 | reverse complement strand
ACATAACTCGATTCATCAGCTATTACAAGTGTTCTTTCAAACTGTCCTGTCCCTGCTTGATTGATTCTGAAGTAGGTTGACAACTCCATTGGGCATCGAACACCTTTGGGAATGTAACAAAATGAGCCATCAGAAAAAACAGCCGAATTGAGTGCCGCATAAAAATTATCTTTTACTGGGACAACCGATCCAATGTATTTTTTGACTAAATCAGGATGATCTTTAATTGCCTCAGAAATCGAGCAAAAAATGATTCCTTTTTCGGCTAGTGTATCGCGGAAGGTTGTTGCCACAGAAACGGAGTCGACAACAATATCTACAGCAACACCTGCAAGGACTTTTTGTTCGTCAATGGATATCCCAAGTTTTTTAAAGGTGTCCAGTAATTCAGGATCAACCTCGTCTAAGCTTTCGTATTTGTCTTTTTTACTTGGAGCTGAGTAATATGAAATGGCTTGAAAATCGGGTTTTGTGTAGGCCACATTATGCCAATCCGGCTCCTTCATTTCAATCCAAGAACGGTAGGCATCCAAACGCCATTCGGTCATCCATTCAGGTTCTTCTTTTCGTTTTGAAATAGCACGAACAATCTCTTCGCTTAATCCAACAGGAAACGTATCCGAATCGATGTCTGTATAAAAACCGTATTCATATTCTTTGGTCTCTAACTCTTTCTTTAGTTCTTCTTCAGTATATGCCATAGCATTCTTCTTTTAGAGTGAAAAGCTCTCACCACATCCACATGTCCTATTTGCATTGGGATTATTGAATACAAATCCTTTTCCATTTAAACCGCCTGAGTATTCGAGAGTTGTTCCTAACAAATACAAAAGGCTTTTTTTATCCACAACAATTTTGACGTCATTATCTTCGAAAATACGGTCTTCATCAAGCTGTCTTTTATCAAAATTCAAATCATAAGAAAGCCCAGAACAACCACCACTTTTTACGCCTACACGAACGAAGTCGTTTATGGGATCGAAACCTTCTTCTTGCATTAAAACAGATACTTTTTGTTTTGCAGTTTCAGAGACTTTAATCATAGCTATTTATAATTTTTCTAAATAAAGGACAAATATACAGTATTTGAAGCATTCTGCATTACAATCTAGGATAGATATATACTATTAGAAAATTTAAAAAACTAATGGAATTGAGCAATCACGATATCCTTATCCCCTTGGTTTTCATGAAAGAGTCCGTCGGTACTTTCAGTTGCTCCGATTACAATGATTTTGCCCGAAGACAACTCAACGACATCGTGAGCCAGATCAAGTGCAGAACCGCCTAGAGAAAGGCTATTCAAGACAATATGATCCCGCGAGAGTCGTAAGATCAACATATCATTATCTCCTTGATTGGAAGCGACATCACCATCGGTACTTCTAGAATAACCTGCCAACCATAAAACGCCATCCGATCCAGAGGCTAAACCGCGACCTAAATCAAAAGAAGAGCCACCAAAAGAATCTTCGGACAAAAGCTCCCCAGAAGGGCTTAAGGTTGCGATCCAAAAATCAGAACTCCCTTTCGGGAAACTTCTATCTCCATCGGAACTGAAACTGTTTCCAAACACGACTATATTGCCTTGAGCATTTTCAAGAACCGCATTGGCGCCATCAATTTCAGATCCGCCGAGTGTTTTTTCCCAAAGTAAATTTCCAAGAGGATCAATTGTTACAACCCAAACATCATAACTCCCTTTTGGGTCGGTTACATCTACATCTATACTTTCTGTTGTGCCAACTAAAACAAAATTGCCGTTAGCTAGTTCTGTTGCATCATAAGAGCGATCGTTATTCGTTCCACCGTAATAATTTCGCCATTCAACAACGCCGTTTGCATTGATTTTATGACACCAAAACTCGCCTACTCCATGAAGGCTACCCGAACGATCTGCAACGGAATTACCAGCTCCATTTGAAGCTGTAACGTCTAAAAATCCATTGAAAAAAGCGCCTCCATCTGCTGTTTTTATAATGCTGTATGCATGATCGTGCCCGCCGTATCCAAAACTGCGCTCCCACATAAAAAATCCTTGAGCATCTACCCGTAAAACCCAATTATCGTGCTGTCCTTCGTTCTTACTTACGAGACCATCTGCGCTCTGGCTATACCCCAACAACATAAAACCCCCATCGTCCATCTGAATTAGCGAATGACCCCGATCGTCTCCAGAACCCCCATAAGTTTTGGCCCACTCCAATTCGGCTTCTGCATTAAACTTTAAAAGCAATAGATCGCTTTCTTCTTCGGTTTTGTCGGTGACATCCCCATCAATACTTTTGGTGTTCCCAAAAACAGCAAAACCGCCATCTTGAGTTTCAATTACCGCATGAGCAATATCCTCCTCAGTGCCTCCAAATGTTTTTACCCACGAAAGCTTTCCTTCAAAAGAAGAAAAATCTTCTGGAAGATCGCTTGGGCTTTCGCAACCATAAAAGCAAAATAGAATGAAAATAAAAAATTTACGCATCGTATTACTCGCTTGCTTTAACTAAAAAGAGTCCTGAATCACTATCACTAATTACAATTACTCCGCTTTCAAAATACGGATAAACACTCCATACGCCATCAAATGCGGTGGCATTATTTAAGGGGTAGGTGTCAAAAAAACCAACTTCTTCCATGACACCAGAAGCAATATTCTGTATGTCTATTTCGCGCATACCCGCAGTGTAATTTGCCAAAAAAAAGGAATTGCCTTTGGTGTAGCCGTTATGATCAATTGCATTAGTAGGGCCAAAATAATTATAGTGCAAAACTGGGTTATCCAAATCTTCTAAATCAAAGACAAAGGTCTTGGTGCGGTTTCCAAAAGTAAGCTCATCGAATTCATCTCCAAGGTAAAAGTATTGGTGGTCTTCTGCCAACCATCCCTGATGAGTATAGCCATCATTACTATAGGTTATATTAGAGATCAGTATTGGAGCAGTTTTATCCGTTACATCGACAATTACAACTTGATTATTCTCCCGATCAATACTATTACTTCCATAGAAAATCTCCTTGCCTTGATGCTCCAAATCAGGCCCATCATAGGTCACTATATGGGCATCGTGTGCGTACGCTTCGTCTGAAAAACCTCCAACTAAGATTGGATTAAGCGGATCGTTTATATCAAGAAAAGCAGGGCCGCCGTCAAATAAGGCACTCCCGATCACATAGGCAAAACCACTGGTTTCGTTGATTGCTATATTGTGGGCAGACCCAAAACTATCATTACGAGCATCGGCAGTAAAGCGCTGAACTCTGGTTACATCACGTAAACGTGTTAAATCAAAAACCTGCAAGCCATGGTCTGCTGCTTCACTAACAACAAAAGCATAATCTTGATACACCTTTATATCCCTCCAAGTACTTGGAATGGATGCGGTAGGGAGTTTCCCTAAGTAAATGGGTTGATCCGGTGTACTGATGTCTATAAAAGCTGTTCCGTCTTCCACTCCCATGATGGCATATTCTTTTCCCGTTAGGGCATCGGTCCATCCCCAACTATCGTTTCCAAATGTTGTGCCCATGGTTTCTAGAGAAACCATGGCCTGTAAATCATATCCTAAACAAGGGTAAATCCCTGCTTGTCCGTCTTCGCATGGAACTAATCCACTCGGTGGGATTGTTACCAATGAATTTGGAATTGGGGTTGGGGTGGGCTCATCAACTAAAACAAGGACAGGTTCTATTGGATCGTATGTGCAGCTAGAAAAAAATGTCAGCGAAACCAAAAGAAGCTTAAAAATAGTTTTCATCAACAGTTATTTTGTATAAAGATATACTATCCAAGAACGATGCCAAAACCTAGAGATTTATTTCAAGAAACCTCTTATTTTTGCAGCATGTTAGAAGATAAAAATATTCCGAAGACCCCTATTGCTTCCCTAGGGGAGTTTGCCCTCATTGAAACAATTACCAAAGATTTTTCTATCTACGATTCATCGACACAAGTTGGGGTTGGTGATGATGCTGCCGTTATTCAGCACGGAGACGAAGAAAGCTTAGTTTCAACAGACCTATTGATAGAAGGGGTGCATTTTGACTTGAGTTATATGCCTTTGAAACACTTAGGCTATAAAGCCGTAATGGTAAATCTTTCGGATGTATATGCAATGAACGGAATTGCTACCCAAATTACAGTATCTATCGCCGTATCAAATCGGTTTCCCTTAGAGGCTATTGAAGAATTATATGCCGGTATTCGTCTTGCCTGCAACAATTATAAAGTTGATCTAGTTGGCGGGGATACAACCAGCTCAACCAAAGGTTTATTGCTTTCGGTAACGGCAATCGGAAAAGCACCAAAAGAAGAAATTGCATTGAGAAGCGGAGCCAAAGAAGGGAATCTTGTCGTTGTAACTGGAGATCTTGGTGGAGCGTATATGGGGCTTCAAGTATTGGAACGCGAGAAAGCCGTATTCCAAGTCAATCCCCAATCGCAACCAGATTTATCAGAATACAGCTATTGTATTGAACGTCAATTGAAGCCAGAAGCACGAACAGACATCAAAGCCCTTTTGAAAGAATTGGATGTAAAACCCACGGCAATGATCGACGTAAGTGATGGTCTTTCTTCGGAGATAATTCATCTTTCCAAGGCGTCTAAATTAGGATGTCAAATCTATGAGGATAAAATCCCAATCGATCCAGAGGTCACCAAAACCTGTGAAGAGTTCAACATCAACAACAGCACGGCAGCACTCAATGGAGGAGAAGATTACGAATTGCTTTTTACCATCGAACAAAGTGATTTTGAAAAGGTAAAAGGGCACCCCCACCTGAGTATTATTGGGCATATGACCGACGAAGCTTCGGGCTACAATATGGTTACGGGATTAGGACAGCAAATCGAATTGACTGCTCAAGGTTGGAATGGTAC
>DLQQ01000042.1 GCA_002477625.1 Candidatus Arcticimaribacter sp. UBA7428 | reverse complement strand
TGGCATAAAAGCGTATAAAAAGGAAGTCATCAAGACGATTGAAGTTTTTGGCGAAATGCACCTTGATCTTGACTCAAAACAAAAATCAAGATCGGAGAAACGCTAGGAGCATGTCATAAAGAGCATCATGTAACCGAGGGTTCTTTCTTGCGCGGCATTGTCCATATCGAGAGTGCTGAAGATCAAAAATTCAATAGCCTCAAGATTATTTGGAAGGTAACCATCGAGATTAAAGGTGTCCGAAAACCTGCCTGTGTAGCTAAAATGATAACAATAGTTTATGAATAATTTGTTTTAGAATTAAAGTTCCAAGGAAAAACCTATCTTTGTTTTCAAATCTACTCTGCTTCAGAGAAAAGAAGTTGTGTTGCTTGCACGAAAGTGCAAGAGGTTTGTAGAAAACCAGTGAAGAGCTTTCCAATTACTTGGAGGGCTTTTTTTATTTTAAAGGCTTTTTGCCACAAAGGTTGATAAGTAGTTTTCTCAATTGTTTCCACTAATGAAATAAATCATTAATTTTCAATAAATTTTAATATGCTTATTTTAACTACTGTAGCTGCGTTGGCCTCTCTCTTGGGGGTGCTGTATTTAATACTAAAGAAACCAGGTCAACAAGCACCTTCTGAATTGAACGAAGTTCTTCAGAACAGTATTCGAAACGAGTTTCTGATCAACCGAGAAGAATTTTCTAAAAGCTTAAAAGAGAACCGACAAGAACTCACCCAAGGATTGGAGCGTTTGACGGAGAAAATGGAACTGAAGTTGGTTTCATTAAACGAAACCTTAAATGCTACAGCAAAAGAAAATCGAGGAGAATTGAAAATCAACCTCAAAGAGTTTCAAGATGCATTTTCTAAAAACGTTAAAGAGTTCAACGACTTGCAACGTCAAAAGTTCGATCAAATGAACCAAAATCAAGAAGAGTTGGTAAAAACTACAGAGATCCGCTTGGAGAAAATGCGAGAAACAGTAGATGAAAAACTCCATAAAACCCTTGAAGAACGTCTGGGCAAATCTTTTGAAACGGTAACCCAGCAATTACTTCAAGTACAAAAAGGATTGGGAGAAATGCAACATTTAGCTTCGGGAGTAGGGGACTTAAAGAAAGTCTTGAGCAATGTTAAGACTCGAGGGATTTTAGGAGAAATACAGTTGGGTAATATTTTGGAACAAATTTTATCTCCAGAGCAATATGAATCGAATGTTAAAACCAAAAAGGGATCCGATGCTCTCGTTGAATACGCAATTAAACTTCCGGGTAAGGATGCCAACGACTCCGCTGTTTATCTGCCCATTGACGCTAAATTCCCTCAAGAAGACTACGTCCGTCTTCAAACTGCATACGACGCAGGAGATACGGGTGCAATAGATGCTTCCATAAAAGCTTTGGTGCAATCTGTTAAACGCTTCGCTAAAGAGATTTCTAGTAAATACATCGATCCGCCACATACTACCGATTTTGGGATTATGTTTTTACCTATCGAAGGCCTCTTTGCCGAAATTGTAAGGCAACCTAATTTAATAACGGATCTGCAACGGGACTATAAAATAGTGATTACAGGTCCCACAACTCTAGCTGCAATGTTGAACAGCCTACAAATGGGCTTTAAAACACTTGCAATTCAGAAACGAAGCAGTGAGGTTTGGAATGTACTTTCATCGGTTAAAAAAGAGTTTACAACCTTCGGTGGGGTTCTTGAGAAAGCACAGAAAAAACTCAATGAAGCAAATAATGAAATTGAAACCTTAGTAACAACGCGCTCCAGAATGATGCTCTCCAAGCTTCGAAATGTAGAGCAATTAGAAGAACAGGTCTTAGAAAAACCTCCGGTAGATCCTTTGATTGATTTTAAAGAGTAATCAGATCATGCTGGGTATTTTCAATTTCATTTTTCGAAACTAAAAACTTCTTGCAGCCAAGATTAGTTCTTCAACTCCAATTCAATTGATTTGATGTAGTTTATCTTGGTTATCTCAGCTTTCGGCATATTGGGATCTCCCACCAATGTTTCCTCTATTGAATCCGCAATTTCTTGATAGCTGCGGCCATTTTCTAACCCTAGAATTGTTTTCTGGTAGAGGTTCATGAGCGAATCCCTCAGATCGAGTACATCCTGTTTAGAACTCAAGTTTCCATGACCGGGCATAATAACCGTTTGATCATCTGCGAGCGCCGCAATAGATCCTAATACCTCGATAATTCCTTTGATAGAGCCCCCATTATTCAGATCCACATAAGGATACCCATACCGAACGAAGGCGTCACCCGTGTGCATAATGTTTGCGTTTTTAAAATATATTATGGTATCGCCATCGGTATGACCAGATCCGAAATTATACATTTCGATAGCTTCACCACCTTCTGAGAGTGTCAGTTTACTGTTGTATGTAATTATGGGAAGTGCCTCCGATGGGTATTGACCTTGAACAAAACCGTCTATAAAATCATAAATTCCACCGTAAAGAGTTGTTACTTTTTGCATTCTTATTTTTGCATTTTCATGCGAAATTATTGGAATCCCCATTTTTCCAAAAGCTCTATTTCCGTCAGAATGATCATGATGATAATGAGTATTGATGATGTATTTTATCGGTTTGGCTGTGATTTCTCTCAGAGAAGACATAAGTACCTCTTCTATGATTTCGTATTTATTGTCTACCATGACTACGTTTTCATCTGAAATATAAATCCCAACATTACCGCCTCCGCCAATCAACATATAAAATTGATCATTGATCTTCTCAACTTCAAAGTATTTGACAGTTTTTTCGACTTTTTTAATTTCCTCGTTATATTTCGATAGATTAGGTGTCTGTGCCCAACTCAATGTTACGAGGGTGCTAAAGAAAAACAAAAGTAAATTCAATTTCATAGATATAGTATTTAGTTTAAGATAAACGATTTTTTATTTTCTAGGGCGAACAGAAAAAGAATTTATACACTTCATTTTCAGTTTTGTTCAAAAACAAAAAATCCTCTAAATCAATGATTTAAAGGATTTAAATGTGGTACCTCCAGTACCAATACCATTTTTTTATATACTGATATGCAATTAGTTATATAAAATAATAGTGCCCTTGGGTACTAAATTAAGTACCTATAGGGTACTATCAAAACTTATGGGTACTAAACATAGGGTACTAACAACCTCTGTTANNTCTACCAACTGAGCTAAGGTACCTTTTGGATGGGTGCAAATATAGTGTCCTTTTTAATTCTCCACAAAACATTTTATCTATATTTCATATTGTTTATTTTAGCCAAAATGAATTTGAACTATGAATTTGATTATTGACGCAGGTAATACTGCAGTAAAGCTTGCCGTCTTTGAAGAAGGTCACCTTATTTTTACACAACATGTCGATGCTGTTTATCAAGACTTTAAAGTAGTTCAAGATGAATATCCACAAATTAACACTGTTCTTATTTGTGACGTCCGAGGTTTGGATTGGAGTTTTTTAACCCAGCTTTTTAAGGAGAACGATATTCATACTTTGATGAGTTCTTGGGATTTTCCGTTTGATAGTATTTATAAAACACCAGAAACCCTTGGAGTAGACCGAATTGGTTTGATGGCAGCAGCTGCTAAAACCTATCCATTGCAAAATGTTTTGGTTATCGATATAGGGAGTTGTATTACCTATGATGTTCTAACCAAACAAAACACCTATGTTGGCGGATTAATTTCTCCAGGTTACAGTATGCGATACAGGAGTCTGCATGAATTTACTGGCAAACTGCCACTCATTACACACCAATCAGTCGAAACTGCCCTAGGTGTAGACACAAAAACCTCTATTCAGGCAGGAGTTTTTCAGGGAGTTTTTTATGAAATTCAAGGACAAATAGAGCATTTCAGACATAAATATCAGGATTTAACAATAATTTTAACAGGTGGAGACTGTAAGCAGTTGTCAAAACGATTAAAAAACACCATATTTGCCCATCCGAATTTTTTGGCAATAGGTTTGGATTATATCTTAGAACTCAACAAAAAACAACTTTGAAATACATATATCTTTTAATATTCCTTGCTGGATCACCGTTTATTTTTGCCCAAAGTAATTCGTCCTCTCCCTATTCTATTGGAGGATTGGGTGAAATTGCATTTAAAGGAAATGCGATTAACAGGCATATGGGAGGGCTTGATATTGTATCCGATTCGCTCCACGCAAACATAAATAACCCTGCCAGCCTTGGAGACTTAAAGCTGGTTACCTACAGCCTTGGTTTAAATTATAAAGCCACCAAATTATCTTCAAGTGCCACAAACGAGTCAGTAACCTCTGCATCAATTGATTATTTAGTGGTCGCAATTCCTACAAAGAAATTTACTTTTTCTTTTGGAATCCTTCCAGCTACTTCTGTAGGTTATCGTTTACAATCCATTATTGAAGGCGAGGATATCAATAATGTCGTTAACCAAAACGAAGGTTCCGGAGGATTAAATCAAACCTTTTTTAGTATTGGTTTTAAGGTATTTAATTTCTTGAACTTTGGAGTAAGTGCCAATTACAATTTTGGTAAAATCACCAACGAGTCTTCTAGACAAGAACAAAACATAGATTTTGGAACCTTTTTTAATAAAACGTCTTCTCTAGTTGGTTTTAATTATCGTTTTGCAACCCAATTTAAAATCCCCCTTACGGCTAAGGTTCGACTCGATGCAATGGCGTATTATGTACCTGAAAATAGTTTAACCGCTACAAATGAAAGTATATATTTTACACGTTCGGTCTCCACCCAGGGACTTGGAGATTTTGAAAACGTTGACTTAGAAGCGATGAATTTAAAAGAAACTAATATATCGTTGGGTGATCAGTATTCATTTGGACTTGGTATTACCAAAGAGAAAAAATGGTTTGTTGGGGGACAGTATTCTCAACGTAACTCGGCTGACTACGTCAACAACTTTATCTCCCTAGATAACATAACCTACGCTAATGGATCCCGCCTTTCATTTGGTGCGTTCTATTTACCAGACTATAGCTCTATAACAAGCTATTGGAAACGAATTGTTTATCGGGCAGGAGTGCGCTTTGAAGATACTGGGGTTTTATTTAACAATCAAGCACTTAAAGAAACTGGCATATCTTTTGGAGTTAGTTTGCCGATGGCAGGATATTCCAATGCAAATTTTGGGGCAGAATTTGGAAAACGAGGAAGTCAAGACAATGGCTTAATTCAAGAATCCTACTGGAACCTAATCGTTGGTTTATCACTAAACGATATTTGGTTCATTAAAAGAAAATTTAATTAATTTATTTATATCAAATGAGAACTCTAACAAATTTCTTAGTATTTACTTTCATTCTTAGTACAAGTTTTGTCCGTGCCCAAACGAGCGAAACCTGTAACCAGAATTTATCCATCTTTGCTGAATCTGCAAAGGTTAAGAACTACGACGCAGCATACGAGCCGTGGACTGCAGTTCGTGCGGAGTGTCCATCACTCAATAGAGCAATCTACACCTATGGAGAACGTATTTTAAAGAGTAGATTGAAAAAAGCTGAGGGCGCAGCCAAAGAAGCAGAAGCTCAAGACTTAATGAAACTATACGATCAATGGATTGCAAATTTCCCATCTAGAAAAGGGAAAAACATGATTGGAAGTATCTTGGCAAGCAAGGCACAAACCATGATGGATTACAAGCTGGGAACTACTGCTGAGATTTATGCAGTTTTTGATGATGCCTTCACTAAGGACATCACCAGCTTTACCAACCCCAAAGGTTTGTACAACTATTTCAAAACCATGCACGATCTCTATAAAGAGGGTGCTGCAGGAGTAACTCCAGAAAAACTATTCAACAAGTACGAAGAGGTTTCAGAGAAATTTGAACTTGAAGGCACTAAACTAGCCAAGAAGTTGGATGTGCTTTTGAAAAAAGAAGAAAGTGGATCTCCTTTAACAACGAGAGACCTAAAGAACAGAAAGAAATTCGATACCAATTCAAAAGCAATAGGTATTTTCCTTTCAAACCTTGATGCGATTATTTCAAAAGAATCGACTTGTGAAAATTTGATTCCTTTATATACTCGTAATTTTGAGGAAAACAAAAACGATGCGGTTTGGTTGAATAGAGCTGCCGGTCGTATGAAAAGCAAGGAGTGTTCAGATGATCCATTGTTCGTGACAATTGTTGAGGCATTACACGCATTGGCTCCTTCAGCTAATTCAGCCTATTATCTTGGAATACTTAACGATAAGAGAGGAAACAGTTCGGAGGCTTTACGTTATTACGAAGAATCAATTTCTTTGGAAACGGATCCTTACAAAAAGGCCAAGACGTTATATAAAATTGCTTTAGAATTCAAAGCTAGGGGCCGTAAGTCAACTGCTAGAAGCTACGCAAACAAAGCTTTAGGATATCAGCCTTCTCTAGGAAAAGCACACCTGATGATTGCTGGTTTGTATGCAAGTTCTGCAAACGATTGTGGCAATACACAATTTGAGAAAAGAGCTGTATACTGGTTGGCAGCAAAAACGGCAAGAAGAGCAGGAAGAGTAGATGCATCCTTAAAGAAAAATGCAAATAAAACAGCATTGAGTTATGAAGGCAGAGCACCTTCCAAAACAGATATCTTTACAGAAGGAAATGCTGGGACTACAATTAAATTCGATTGTTGGATCAGAGAAAGTGTCACTGTACCGAATCTCTAAATGCTGAACAGGCTACTAAAATATAAACTAAGGGTTGTCGTTTTTGCGACAGCCCTTTTTTGTTCTTGTGATTTATCCGTAGATAAACCAGTCCTTACTGATGCCCAGAAGAAAGAGCCTGTGGGCACTGGCTATAATATCCGCATGGTATACACCGATTCTACACGTGTAAAAGCCATTTTAGAAGCACCTCTTTACTTAGATTACTCCAACTTACCCTTGCAGTATTCTGAATTTCCTGAAGGACTTAAGGTTACTTTTCTAGATGAATTGATGAACGAAAACATTGTATTGGCTGATTTTGGTACGCTGTATAACGGGACTTCAATTATTGATTTGGTTGGAAACGTTAGTCTCACTTCAAGTGATGGTTCTGTTTTGACTACTGAACAACTTTACTGGGACGCCAATAACGATTGGATTTTCACTGAAAAAGAATTTCGTTTTGTAGGGCCCGAATACAATGTGCTCGCAAACCGATTGGATACCAACAAAGAATTCACTAAATTTCAGACAGGTAAATTAACAGGTACTGTAGCTGTAAAAGATGAACCAGCTGCTGAGTAACACAAAAAACATTCGAATGAAATTCCATAAAATATCAGAATTCTTATACATCGTTATCGCCGTAGTGTCCCTTTTTGAAGTGATCACACTCTGGGACGTACAACCTGATAAAGCTTATTTATTTCTTGGCTTTTCAGCATTATCCATCTTTATGTTTTTGTTTCGACGTAATTATAGGAAGAAGTTTGAACGTAGAAAATCGTAGATGGTTGCCACAGACTTTGTAATCATTATTTGCCTGATGCTTTCTGCCTTCTTTTCGGGTATGGAAATAGCCTTTATTTCTTCGGATAGAATTTTCCTTGAGATCGAAAAAAATCAAGGCAATATCATTGCACGAATTTTAACCCGCATCACCGAAACGCCTTCTAAGTTTATTGCTGCCATGTTGGTTGGGAATAATATTTCCTTGGTCGTTTATGGGATTTTTATGGGAGATCGGATTATTAGCCTCTTGTATCCCGGAGCAGACGAAGCCAACTTATCCCTGACTATTCTTTTTTATCAAACCCTTATTTCCACGGTAATCATATTGTTGACCGCAGAATTTCTCCCAAAAGTTTTTTTTCAACTCTATGCCAATAAGTTGATTAAGCTCTTCATTATTCCTGCCGCAACTTTTTATTATCTCTTTTATCCCATTACTTTTTTTGTAATAAAAATTACGGACGGAGTTCTTCTATTGTTTTTTAAAACTGCAGCTGAGGTAGCAGAAATTTCTTTTTCTAAAGGAGAATTAGGCGATTATATTGTGAAGCAGGTCGAGTCTGTATCAGACAAAGAAAAATTGGATTCTGAAATTCAAATTTTCCAAAATGCATTGGAGTTCTCAGACTTGAAAGCTCGTGAGGTTATGGTGCCCAGAGCTGAGCTAGTTGCCATTGATATAGACAAAGATATACAGGAGTTAAAAGAGTTGTTTATGACCACGGGTTTATCTAAGATTCCAGTATATCAAAATTCTGTTGATGATATTCTGGGTTATGTTCATGCCTTTGAACTACTGAAGAAGCCCGCATCAATTAGAAGTATATTACTGCCTGTGGAATTCATTCACGAGCCACTTCCTATCAATGAAGTGCTGAATCGGCTGACCCGTAAACGTAAAAGCTTAGCCGTTGTTCTCGATGAATATGGAGGAACCTCAGGCATTATAACGGTTGAGGATATTGTTGAAGAATTGTTCGGTGAAATTGAAGATGAACACGATCAAGTGGATCATTATGAACTAAAAGTTAGCGAAACGGAATTTGAGTTTTCTGCTCGCTTAGAAGTTGATTACTTGAACACTACCTATGGTTTTTCGTTCCCAGAAGAGGAGTTTTACGAAACCCTAGGGGGCTTAATTGTGCATTTTACAGAAGAAATCCCGCTACAAGGCGATGTGTTTTCTTTAGCCCAATATGAGTTTAAAATCTTAGAAGTTTCTTCTACTAAAATAGAACGAATCCATCTAAGGGTAAACGAATCTTAGCATCCTATACCGCAACTCGAGTAGAAGCTGCATTATATAATTTTATTCCCTTTTATTATTGACTAGGAAATTGTATTTTCGCAACTAATAAAAATTTAAATACCCATACAATGGCTATATTAGGTAAAATCAGACAAAAGTCTTTCTTTCTAATTCTAATCATAGGACTTGCATTATTTGCTTTTATTATTTCGGGAGTATTCGGAAATGGAGCAGGTGACACTGGACCTTCAGATCCCATTGGAATTGTTAATGACGAAGAAATTAAAATTGAAAACTTTAGATTTCTTGTTGATCAAACAGAACGTCAATACGGATATTCAACCATTCAGGCGGTAAATGCTGTCTGGAATCAATACGTTCAAAGCACTCTTTTTGAAGCTGAGTTGAATACCTTGGGAATCGATGCAGGGAAAGAACAAATCGAACAAGTCGTTTCCTCTACAGAATCCATTATATCTGACGCTCGTTTTATTAACGAAGCTGGTTTTTTTGACTTTGGTTTATTTGCGGATTTTATTCTACAAATGAGAGATCAAAATCCAGAAGGATATGAGCAATGGAAATCACAAGAAGCAGGCATTATTTCTTCTGCTAGAGAATCCATTTACTTTGATTTAATTAAGTCCAGTACTGGGATTACAAATAAGGAAGCTCAGGTGTTATTTCATTTAGAAAATGATAACCTTGATTTGAACTATGTTCAAATTCCATTTTCAAGCATTAACGACACATTGGTTTCTGTTTCAGATTCAGAAATAAAAGCCTACATCAAAGACAATGCTGCTTCCTACGAAACAAAAGCAAGCAGAGGGCTAGACTATGTTGCCTTTTTAGAAACTCCTACAGAAGAAGATCAAGCACTCATCAGAAACTACTTAACGTCTTTAATCGATGATCGAATTGAATACAACGATGTTTCAAAACTTACCGATACCATCCAAGGATTTAAATCAACTAAATTCGTTCAAGAGTTTGTCGACAAATATTCTGAAAAAGGCTTTGATTCACTTTACCTACCCAAAGGGAGATTACCAAGAGAATTTGGTGACATTTTATACGATCTAGAAAAAGGAGCTGTTTTTGGACCCTACAAAAACATCGACTCCTATCAAATTTCACGCTTATTAGACCGTAAGAAAAACGGTTCAATACGCGCGTCCAATATTGTAGTGGCTTATCAAGGAGCAACAGGTGCTTCTGCCGACATTACAAGAACAAAAGAACAAGCGAGAAGATTAGCTAACAATTATCTCAGACAGTCAAGAAGAGATCCTAGTCGAGTTGAAACTCTTGCCTTGAAATTTTCTGATGATCCAACCAAAACATCTGCAGGTGATTTAGGCTTTTTTCAAGAAGGTGCAATTCCTCAAGAATTTTTTGATTATGCTAATAAAGCTCGAATTGGCTCTGTTGGATTAGTAGAAACGGATTATGGTTTCCATGTTGTCAAAGTAACCGATAAACAAGACCTTGTCCTTTTGGCTACGGTGAGTCAAAAAATTGTTCCTTCCGAGAAAACGTCTAATGAAATTTTTCAAGCTGCAACACAATTTGAAATGGGTACCGCTAAACAGGATTTTGCTGCTTTAGCTTCAGCAGAGAACTACAATTTACGTACGGTAAATTCAATAGATGCCTTAGACGAAAACCTTCCTGGATTACCAAACCAGCGTTCCATTGTTCAATGGGCTTTTGGTGAAGACGCCTCTGTTGGAGATGTAAAACGTTTTAGTCTTTCTTATGGTGGTTATGCCATAGTGAAACTAACGAGTAAAAAAGACAAAGGATTAGCCGATGTTGAAGAAGTTCGTGCTGAGGTTAGTCAAATCATAAGAAACGAAAAGAAAGCGGCAATGCTTGTTAAAGCAAACAAAGCAAATACTTCACTCGAAGACCTTGCAGCTGCAAATAAGGTTGAAGTTGTTTCTGCCTTATCGGTAAACCAAAAAAGTGCAACCCTAGTGGGTGCAGGAAACGAACCTTATGCGGTTGGTGCTGCGTTCGCAATGGAGGCTAATGAGACCTCTGACTTGATTGTTGGAAACAAAGGAGTTTACATGATTCAAGTAACCGCTAAAAACATTGTTAATGATTTAGACGATTACACTTCTTTTGCAAATACACTTGCACAACAGGAGCGCCAAAAAGTAGCTCGTTTGGTTATGGATGCTTTAGAGTCTTCTGCAACGATTACTGATAATCGTTCTTTATATTACTAAGAAGAAATATGTTATTTTAAAAAAGCCTCTGTTTACAGCGGCTTTTTTTATGCAATCATTTCTGCATATGGAACTACCGTAGTATAGCCCTTTTCATTGAAATAGGTAGGGCAAGACGCTCCAGTAGCTAGAATAAAATCTCCTCCCCAAGCTCCCAAACTTTTTATTGCCCCATTAAAATCAGGGAATAAGCGTTCTATAATTGGAGTTTGCTGAAGCAAAGATCCGATGAGTTTTTCGTGGGCAGTAATCAATTCATTAAAGTGGCTCAATGTGCTTGCCGATAGGAGTGACGCAGTTAGCTCATTGATCGTTTCAATCTGCTTTTTCGACGGTTTGCTGCGTTTGTGATAAGCAATCACTTCTTGTTGACTGTCTTGTTTTTTATTCAAATGCACAAAGTAGAGTTGATCTCTGAACGGTGGATCATATGACAAAGATTGAACCACTGGGGTGTATTCATTCCGTGTATAGAGCAAGGCTTGTTTCGCTTGGGCTACGGCAACATCGTAGCCGCTTCCTCCGAAGGTTTTGTCGAGCAATTCGTAAGGATTTACTTGTGCCCACTGTGCTATATTATTTATAAAAGTTGAAGAAGAGCCTAATCCCCAACTGCGATCAAAATCTAAGTTTGTTTCTACTTCAAAACCCCTAGAACAAAATGTTGGCTGAAGTACTCGAACGCATTTTAAAATATCTTGTAATTTTTTGATCAGGGGCAAAGGAGTTGCATTGTCTTCTATGCATTCAAAATTATCAACAGAGAGAATGACACCCATCCACACTTCTTGGGTGTGGGTGTAGCTTTTCCATTTCAGTACAGGGACTTCTAGAGGTGTAACCCGCATGTGTTGCCCTTTTTGAGTTGGAAGTGCAAAAGCTCTAGCACCATTAAGTACCAGGTACTCTGCAGTGATTAATAACTTTCCTGGGCTATAAAATTCAAGCATTCGAAGCTTTTAAAAATTCAGTTACCGCACTAAAACTAACGGGTGTTGTTTTGAAATATTCAATTGCTTCCTCTTTTTGAGTAGCGTTAGCCTTGAGTTGATTCAGTATGTTGAGTAAGTGCATTTTCATGTGCCCTTTTTGAATTCCAGAAGTAACCAAAGAGCGCAATGCCCCAAAATTTTGCGCAAGTCCAGCAACAGCAATTAGCTCCATTAATTCAGAAGCTTTTGGATTTCCCAGCAGTTGCATAGACCATTTTACTAGAGGATGTAAGTTTGTCAATCCCCCTACGGTACCAACTGCCAACGGAATTTCAAGTGCAAAACAAAATTCATCTTCTGTGCATGAGGCAGTACTCAAACTCCTGTATTGTCCCGTTCTAGATGCGTAGGCATGAATACCAGCTTCTACGGCTCTAAAGTCATTTCCAGTTGCAAGAACTACAGCATCGATTCCGTTCATAATACCCTTGTTATGGGTCACGGCTCTATGGGGTTCTATTCGAGCAATTTCAACGGCACGGACAAATTTTTCCGCAAATTCACGCTTAGTCATTCCTTCTTCAGGTTCCAAAGCATCTATTGTACAACGAACTTCGGCTCTAACTAAACAGTTCGGGACATAGTTCGATAAGATGCTCATTACAATTTCTATCGGTTCTTCTCCTTTCAGATCGGTATGGGTTGCAGCTTCACGAACTAAGGTTTTGGCGAATTGCTCTAAACAAGAATTTATAAAATTCGCACCCATGGAATCTACCGTATTGAAACACGAATGGATTTGGTAGTAATTATCTAGTTCGATGGTTTTGTCGACTAGTGTGATGGATGAAATTCCACCCCCTCGTGCATCCATGTTTTTGGTAATACTAGCCGCATCTTGATGAAGCTGAGACTCAATTGAATTGAAAAAAGAAAATAATTTTTCACGAGCTCCTTTGTACATAAAATGTACTTGTCCAATTTTTTCTTGCCCCAATATTGTAGTCTGAAACCCTCCACGAGCTCCCCAGTATTTAGCGGCTTTTGAAGCTGCAGCAATAACAGAACTCTCTTCAATAACCATGGGAATAGTGTATTCCTTTTGGTTGATAATAAAATTAGGAGCTACGCCTAAGGGTAAATAAAAATTAGAGACTGTATTTTCAATAAATTCATCGTGAAGTTGTTGTAACTGATCATCAGAATTCCAATAAGAAACGAGGGTTTGCTTTGCATCTTTATTGCCTCCAAAGTAGGTCGTAATTAGCCATTCAATTTTTTCTTCTTTGGTTTTTTTTGAAAACCCTGCAATATTTCTTGACATGCAATTATTTTTGTATAAACAAAGATACATTTTTCGCAAAAGAATATTTCACAATTTTATTTTAGTGGTCAGTTCAAATTCACTACTTTGGATCATCATAATATTTTAAAAAATAAATCTTCAATGAAATTATTACGATTAGCCCTAGTCCTAGTTTTTCCTTTTACGCTTATTGCTCAAAAAAAAGAAATCACCAATGAAGAAATTTGGAACTTTGAATTTTCATCTGAGTCCTTAGAAGAAATACATCCACTGACCACAGTGAGTCAGTACACCGTATTGGAGGTTGACCGAAGAACCCAAACCTCAAAAATAGTGGCTTACGATTATGCCACTGCTAATGTAACCGAAGAGATCGTTAATTCTGCTTCAAGTGCCTTAGTTCCTTTTTTTACGTCCTATAGTTTTTCTAAAGATGAAAATAAATTATTGTTGGAATCGGAGTCCGAACCGATTTACAGGAGGTCCAAACGTGCTAAATATTTCGTTTACGATAGAACAACCACTAAAACCTCCTTGCTGTTTGGTTCTAAAGTTCAAGAACCTAAATTCGCTCCAGATGGATCTAAAGTAGCTTTTGTTTTTGAACGTAATCTCTACATAAAAAATCTAGAAGAAAATTCCATTGAACAAATTACTTCAAATGGGAGTGAACACATCATCAACGGTTTGACGGATTGGGTTTATGAAGAAGAATTTGGATTTGTTCGCGCTTTCGATTGGAATGCAGATGGATCGGCCTTGGTTTTTATGCAGTTCGACGAAACACTAGTACCAACTTATTCGATGGATGTGATTGGGGATAATTTATATCCATTTACTTATACATTCAAATATCCCAAGGCAGGTGAGACCAATTCGACTGTTGGGCTGTATTTGTATTCGTTGGCAGAGAAACAAGTCACCTCAATTACACTGGGGGAGGAGAAGCCCTATTATATTCCTCGAATAAAATTCAGTCCCAATAAAAATAAATTGATGGTACAAACCATCAATCGCCACCAAAATTATTTACAACTTTGGAGTTACGACATTCAACAAGGAACTGCTCAAGTGATTTTGGAGGAACGTGAAGACACCTATGTAGATGTTCATGACAATTTAAAGTTCTTAAAAGATGAAAGTTTTCTTTGGACAAGTGAGCGCGATGGATACAACCACATCTATCACTACAAAGCTGACGGGACACTTAAAAAGCAACTGACCCAAGGAGACTGGGAAGTAACCCGTTTCTTTGGTGTTCAAGAAAAAACAAAAGAAGTATACTACGCTTCAGTTGAACCGGGAAGTACAGAACGGGCAGTGTATTCGATAAAATTGAATGGATCGAAGAAAAGGGCTTTAAGTCCTGAGAACGGAACAAACGGGGTGGCTTTTAGCGCTGATTATAAGTACTATATCCACACCTTTGAAGACAGTAATACACCCATGCAATATAATTTGAGATTAACTGCAACGGGTAAAATTATCCGTCCGATTGAAGATAATGCAGCGTTAAAAAAGAAACTATCAAACTATACGCTATCCACTAAAGAATTTTCAACAATTGAGATCAATGGAAATGAACTCAATATGTGGATGATAAAGCCAAAAGATTTTGACCCCAACAAAAAGTATCCCCTCTTGATGTTTCAATACTCAGGTCCAGGTTCCCAAAAAGTAGCCAATTCATGGAATGATTCGAATGATTTTTGGCATCAAAGCCTGGCACAAAAAGGGTATATCGTTGCTTGTGTCGACGGGCGTGGAACTGGTTTTAAAGGAACCGCCTTCAAAAAAGTAACCTATAAACAGTTAGTTTACTTTGAAACCTTAGATCAGATCGAGGTTGCACGAAAGTTAGGGCAAAAATCATATATAGATGCCGAGCGGATCGGTATTTGGGGGTGGAGTTATGGAGGACATATGTCAAC
>DLQQ01000015.1 GCA_002477625.1 Candidatus Arcticimaribacter sp. UBA7428 | reverse complement strand
CGGAGAAAGAGGGATTCGAACCCCCGGAGGTGTGACCCTCAACAGTTTTCAAGACTGCCGCATTCGACCACTCTGCCATTTCTCCTATGCGGTTGCAAATATACATTCCTTTTCCAACTAAAAAAATCTTTTAATTCGATAAATTGATCTTTTTTTTATCCTAAAATGGATATCTTCATTTAAAACTTGACTATGAATGATTTACTTCAATATGGGCTACTAATTCTGGTTGGAATGATGGCCGGTGTGATCAATACTTTGGCTGGCGGAGGCTCCTTATTGACACTTCCTGTTCTTATCTTTATGGGGCTTCCGCCCAATGTTGCAAACGCTACGAATCGGATTGGAATTGCCTTTCAAGCGTTGATCGGAACAGCAGGATATCGTTCCAAAGGAGTTACCAATTTTCCATTTAATATTTACTTGGGTATTGCCGCCCTAATTGGCTCTCTAATTGGGGCACAAATTGCAGTTGATATCAAAGGAGAAACCTTCAATAAGGTGTTAGCTGTCATCATGATCATTGTGGTTGCAATCATTGTTTTCAAGCCCAAGGTTAGTTCCTTGGAACTTCCGGAACGTTTAACCGGTAAGTATTTGTTTTATGCTGTTATTGGCTTCTTTTTTATTGGAATCTACGGTGGATTTATAAACGCAGGAATTGGTTTTGTCATCATCCTTTTTTTGAATAATGTCAACCGTTTGTCGCTTATTAAAACCAATGCGACCAAAGTGTCCTTGGTTTTTATTTACACCTGTGGTGCCCTCGCTCTTTTTGCCTATAATGGGACGGTAGATTGGACTACAGGGCTTGTACTGGCTATTGGTACTTCAATAGGGGCTTGGTGGTCCAGCCGTTGGTCAGTAGACAAAGGAGAGGGTGTTATTAAGATGGCCATGGTCGTTATGGTAAGTCTGATGTCGATAAAGCTATGGTTCTTTTAACCTAATACTTTATATATTCTTTAATCTCCAATCCATAACCTGTAATACCTACACGCGGACCATGAGATGAATTACTGATTACTTTGAGTTTGCTGATGCGTAAATCATGCAGTATTTGTGCTCCAATTCCAAAATCTTTATAATCCATCTTCATAGGGGGAACCTTGTGCATTTCTCCTTGAAGTTGTAGTTCAGTCAGCTCTTTAATTCGAGCGAGCAAATTTTCAGATTGTTGGGACTGATTGATGAAGAGAACAGCTCCTTTTCCTTCGGAATTGATTAAACCAAAAATATCATCTAAATAGGATTGCAAATGATTTTTCCCATCGTTTGATCCCGATAACATACTCAGAATATCATTGCTTATTTGGGAAGAATTGATTCGGGTGAGTACCGCATCATTTTCATCCCAACTCCCTTTGGTAAGTGCCACATGAACCTGACTGTTGGTGGTTTGCTGGTAGGCACGTAGACGGAATTCTCCAAAACGCGTTTGAATTTCTGTATCTGCACGTTTAAGAATAAGGCTATCGTGCTGCATACGGTACGAAACGAGATCCTCGATAGAAACCAACTTCAAATTGAATTTTTCGGCAACTTCTAATAATTGAGGAAGACGCGCCATAGTTCCGTCTTCGTTCATGATTTCTACAATCACACCCGCTGGCTTCATTCCAGCTAGACGAGCAAAATCAATCGCTGCCTCAGTATGTCCTGTTCTACGCAATACACCACCTTCTTTTGCAATGAGTGGGAATATGTGCCCTGGTCTTGATAATTGATGTGCCTGTGTACTGTCGTCTACTAATGCCGCAACTGTTTTGGCTCTATCAGCAGCAGAGATTCCAGTCGTAACGCCATTTCCTTTTAAATCTACGGAAACGGTAAAGGCAGTTTCCATAGGGTCGGTATTGTTGTCGACCATGCGGTGTAGGTTTATTTCCTCACACCGTTTTTCTGTCAAAGGGGCACAGATTAAGCCCCGTCCATGAGTGGCCATGAAATTAATCATCTCGGGAGTAATCATTTCGGCTGCTGCCAAAAAGTCTCCCTCATTCTCCCGATTATCGTCATCAACTACAATTATAATTTCACCATTTTTAATGGCTTCAATTGCTTCTGTAATCGTATCTAATTTATCTTTTGACATAGCGGTATAATTCCTTAAATGATTTTATTTTTTTAATTTTTTCAACGAACTGGATAAGCGGAACTTGTATGCGATCCAGGTTGGCAAGTCCCCGATCGCTCGAGGCTTGTTTGGTTAGGTATAGTGCAAACATTCCGATAATAAGAACAGAAACCCAACTGCCAACAAAAGGGCTGATGCTACCATCCTCAGCTGCATTTTTACCAAAAAGACCGATGTAATGATAGGAGAGGAAAATTAATATGGCGAGTACAACGGGTAGGCCTAGACCTCCTTTTCTAATGATGGCACCCAGCGCAGCACCGATCAAGAATAAGAAAAAGACACCAAACCCCATGGTGTATTTATCATGAAATGAACTCTTGTGCAGGTTGATTAGTTTTTGCTGAATGAAAAAGTTTTTCTTTTTTCCTGCGATCCTTTGAAGTACTCCTTTGATGCCTATTGAAGCTGAGTAAATTGCCTGTTTGTGTTTAAAAAACTGATCAGGATTTATGAAGCTTAAGGGGTTTTTAAATTTCTTGAGGATAGAGTCCGAAAAAATACTGTCTTTATCTTCATTCTCTAAAACTGTAATTCCGTTGGTTTTCACAAAATTATTCGCAAACGACTTCCGTTGATCTATATATTTAATTTCTAAAGAATCAATACTCTCCTTAAGTTCATCAACCTTCTGCATTCGAAAAGTACTTTTGTAATCTTCTTTTGAAAGGTCGACATTATTGAATTGAGATAAATCGATATTCATCACATAGCGTTCGAATTTAACTCTCGTATGGGGAATTCGCTTTTTATCTTCTTGCTTTTTGGGATCTATTTCTTCGTAACGGTTCCCATCAAAAAGAAGCAGTTGGAGTTGGTCTCCGATTTTGGCTGTTTTTAATTCGCCCGATACTGCTTTAATTACAATATTATTTTTCTGACTTGGAATTTTTTCATGTATGAGCACATTCTTTAAAAAACGATCTTCATTTCCAAATTTGTCATCTACCTTAATATTCATTTGCCCAATATCATTGAAAATCCCCTCGGTTATCGCAAGTGCTGGCTTAAGTTTTGCCAGGTTTCTTCTGAGGTTAAAAGATTTTACTTCTGCAAAGGGGATGATGTAGTTTGAAAAATAAAAACTTCCTATTCCCAAGAAAAAATGAAAAACCACAAGCCCAAGCATCGCCCGTTGTAGCGAAATTCCTGTGGACTTCATCGCTGCAAATTCATAATTTTCAGCAAAGGTTCCATAGGTCATAATCGAGGCAAGAAGAACTGATAAAGGGAGCACCAAAGGGACTAGCTTTGGGGAGTAGTACAATAAGAATTTCATGATGGTACCAAAGTCGATTCCCTTGCCAGCAAAGTCATCGATAAACAACCAAATGGTCTGGATGATGAAGATCAACATCAAAATCATAAAGACACTCAACAAGCGCTGAATGTATGAGAATAGGATGTAACGATCTAGAATTTTCATCACCTAGTTATTGATGTAGTAGTTTGGGTATTCTGCACTATTGAATTCGAAAAAATCAGGGGGAAGACTAATGTTTTCCTCTTGATTCCTAAGGGTGAGGGTAGTCGATGTTTTGTTGTTTCCAATCTCGATTAACTTGTAAATGGAATTATTAGCGGTATCAATTCCCAGTAAAAGGTATTGAACGTCTACATTTTCTTCTGTCGGGATGAGTTTTACAAATTGAATGTTGCGCCCCATTACCTTTTGACTAATGTCCCATTCATATCCGTAGCCTTCTTCATAGAAATTTAGGAGCTGCGATGGATTTACACTTATGGCCTCACTTTCTTCGGGAGCACTAATGGTTATTTCTTCGTTTTCAGGAACTATGGTATAAATTTTGTCTCCATCAAATAGCTGAATAACTTCTAGGAATTCTAATTTGTACTGATCCCCAGCCAGAGTTACTTTTCCTTCGGTTTCCTGACGAATATCCTCTTCTTTGTTTTCTAGTACGTATTGAAATTCGAAACGCAGGTTTTTCTGTTTCTTTATTTCTGCAGATACCTGATTCAATAAGTATTTTGCTTGTTCTGGACCTTGTGCAAACAGTAGGGTAGAGGAAACTAATAAGAGAAACATTAAACGCATGGGCTTGTATTTTTTATTATTCATTATTCAATAACTGTTCCAAAGAAGTAAGATCAGGAATAAGAACTTGTCTTGCCTTACTACCTTCAAATGGACCCACGATTCCTGCAGCTTCCATTTGGTCTACAATTCTACCGGCACGGTTATATCCTAATTTTAATTTACGTTGTAAAAGCGATGCTGAACCCTGTTGAGCAGTAACAATAACTTCTGCTGCTTCTCGAAACAGGGCATCTCGATCGTTTATGTCTATATCAGTAGCTGTAGATTCTTCTCCAACAAATTCGGGTAATAAATGTGCTTCTGCATAGGCTTTTTGTGAGCCAATGTATTCAACAACTTTTTCGACTTCTGGAGTATCTACAAAGGCACATTGAATACGTGTTAAGTCATTTCCTTGGGTGTAAAGCATATCGCCACGTCCAATTAATTGATCTGCTCCACCGTTATCCAAAATAGTTCTTGAATCTATTTTGGAAGTTACTCGAAATGCAATCCGAGCAGGGAAATTCGCTTTTATAATTCCAGTAATTACGTTTACGGAGGGACGTTGTGTTGCAATAATTAAATGGATTCCAATGGCACGAGCCAATTGGGCTAAACGCGCAATGGGTGTTTCTACTTCCTTTCCAGCGGTCATGATCAAATCTGCGAATTCATCAACTACTAAAACTATATAGGGCAAGAAACAATGTCCATCATCTGGGTTTAGTTTTCGAGCCTTAAATTTGGTGTTGTATTCTTTTAAGTTTCGACACATTCCATTTTTGAGTAACTCATATCGGTTGTCCATTTCAATACAAAGGGAGTTGAGGGTATGAATTACTTTGGTGTTGTCGGTAATGATTGCATCTTCCGAATCTGGGAGTTTTGCCAAATAATGACGTTCAATTTTATTGTAAATATTGAGCTCAACTTTTTTAGGATCAACCAATACGAATTTGACTTCGGCTGGATGTTTTTTATAAAGTAGCGAGGTAAGTACAGCATTCAGTCCAACCGATTTCCCTTGCCCTGTAGCACCCGCCATCAGTAAGTGGGGCATTTTGGCTAAATCGACAACAAAGGTTTCATTACTGATCGTTTTCCCCAGTGCAATGGGAAGTTCCATCTCCGCCTTTTGAAATTTTTGGGAGGCAATGACTGAACGCATCGATACTATACTTGGTTTCTGATTCGGTACTTCTATACCGATGGTTCCTTTTCCTGGAATAGGCGCAATGATTCGAATTCCCAGAGCAGATAGCGATAAGGCAATATCGTCTTCTAAATTTTTAATCTTTGAAATTCGTATTCCTGCAGCTGGAACAATTTCGTATAAGGTTACTGTTGGACCAATATTGGCTTTGATCTGAGCAATTTCAATCTTGTAGTTTTTGAGCGTATTTACAATTTTGTTTTTGTTTGCCTCAAGTTCTTCTTGGTTGATGGTGATACTTCCATCGCCGTAATCTTTTAATAAGTCAAGGGTTGGGAAAAGATATTTACTGAGTTCTAAGGTTGGATCATATGATCCATACTTATCTACAAGTTGTTGCGAAAGATTGGTGTCGACCAAATCTTCTTTGGCACTGTTGATTTCAATTTCAAGTTCTTCTTCTGGCTCTGATTCAATTGCGTCCTCAGTTTTTGCGATGGGCATCTCCAGATTTGTTTCTTCTTCAACGGGTGCTTCTACGGACAGGGTCATTTCATCCACCTCAGCAGCTTCTGCATTAAACCTATCATAGGCTTCTTCTGCTTTACTTTTTGAAACAATCGATTCTTCTGTGGGATTGTTCGATTTTTTAAAAAGCGGTTTTATTTTTAGAATAAGTGCTTCCGGTGTGACTTTCCAGTGAAGGACAATGAAAATTAAACTCCCAAAAACCAGGAGTGTTCCCATGCCAATCGAACCGATATAATCGGATGTAAAGTCTGCTATTTCAAACCCCATTACCCCGCTAAAAACGGGAAGAATTTTTGAGTAATAGCCAAAGAGTAAGGCAAACCAAAGGCTGTAATAAAGCCCCCAAGTCCATTGAGCAAGTAACCGTTCTTTTTTGGTGTTGAAGAAAAAAATTAGTCCGGTTATACCAAATAAGTATGCGAGTATGTAGGCGGCTAAACCAAATGATTTAAAAATAAAAAAATGACTGACGGCTGCTCCTAACTTGGAAAGAATATTAGCTGATTCAACGGTACGATCGGTTAGCGCATTCAGTGTGCTTTGATCTTGTTTCCAACTAAAAAAATAGGAGGTAAAGGCGATGAAAAGCAGTAAACTGATTAGAATTAAAAACCCGCCAAATAAGATTTCACGAGTTCGCTTACTTTCTGGCGTTGCAGCAGAAAATTTAGGTAATCTAGGTGAAGTTGATTTTTTTGCAGTCATTCAGGCTTCGAATTCCTACAAAAATACAAATAATGATTGAATTAAAAACCTAAAAAGCCCCCTTTAAAGGAGGCTATTTGCTAGGAGTCTATACTGCCTTGAACACGTTTCATAAAAGCGTTCAACGCCTCTTTTTGAGTCTGTCCGGCTTTGATGTCTTTTTGAACCTCTAAGGCACCATATAGGTTAGAAATCAGCTCTCCTAAAAGGTCAATTTCATCGTCTTTAATCCCAGAATACTCTGTAATGTGCTCTAAAACTTCTAAGGTTTCAATAATAAAATCTTCGTCGTTTTCAGAAACAAAATTCGAAATGTGTTTAATGAGCGGTAGTTTCATCTACAAAGGTTTTTAGTACTTCTGTTTTGTTGGTTTGTACTTGCGATGCGAGGGAACCCTTTTTAAAAGCAGCGAAAGTAGGAAGATTGCTTACGTCGGCTAGTTTTCTTGAGTTAGGGTTTTTTTCTGCATCAATCAAAACAAAAGGGATGGCTTCGTGTTCCGAAGCCATCTTTTTGAATTTGGGTTTCATGATCCGGCAATTGCCGCACCATCCTGCAGAATATTGTACAAGAACGCAATCGTTGTTGTCAATTAATTCTTGAAGTGAATCATCTGTGATTTCTTGAAACATGGGGAGGGATTTAGTGTGAGCTAAGGTAATCTTGTACCCCATCACGGTTTGCATTCATCGCATCTTTTCCTTCTTCCCAGTTTGCTGGACAAACTTCTCCTTTTTCTTGAACGTGGGTAAAGGCATCGATCAAACGAATGAACTCGTTTACGCTTCTCCCAAGAGGCATGTGGTTTACACCTTCATGGAACACCGTTCCTTCTTCGTCAATTAAGTAAGTAGCTCTGTAAGTTACGTTGTCTCCATCGACTAAAAGCACACCCGTTTCTTCGTCATAACGTTCGTTCGAAATATCCAATATCCCTAAAGTACTGGCCAGGTTTCTGTTACTATCTGCTAACAAATTATAGGTTACTCCTTCGATTCCACCATTGTCTTTTGCAGTACTTAACCATGCAAAGTGTACTTCGGCAGTATCACAAGAGGCTCCAATAACGATGGTATTTCTTTTTTCAAATTCACCTAAGGCAGCTTGAAAAGCGTGTAATTCTGTTGGACATACGAAAGTGAAATCTTTTGGGTACCAAAACAAAAGCACTTTCTTTTTGTTGTTTTTTGCTTCTTCTAATACATTAACGCTAATGGTATCACCCATTTCGTTCATTGCATTGACACTTAAATCTGGAAATTGTTTTCCTACTATTGACATGGTTATGTGTTTTAAATTTCGAACAAAAGTAGTTTTAAAAACTAGAGCAGAAGGAAACTGAAATTAGATTAACTTACCGCTGAATAAGTTTTCTTGATAGCATAAAAAACAGCATCAAATCAAAGAACCAAACCCGTTGATTTCGAATCATTTGATCCGTTTAAATTCCAATAACAAAAAAAATCTAGGAAACAATCTTTTTGATTTTAATACCAAAATACGCGTAGGTGAGTGTCATGATGGGGCTTAACCAATTGAAGATTGCATAAATGAAATATTCCCCAACACCAACTCCCAAAACACCCGATTGGTAAGCACCGCAGGTATTCCATGGGATCAGAACCGAGGTTACTGTTCCTGTATCTTCAAGCGTTCTGCTCAAGTTTTCGGGAGCTAAATTTTTATCAGCAAAAGCCTTGTTGAACATCTTGCCCGGCAAAACAATCGATAGGTATTGATCGGAAGCCGTTAGGTTGATGACAACACAAGAGGCTACCGTACTTGCAAATAACTGGAAGGTCGATTGAGCGATAGAAAGCAATGCATTACTCAGTTTTTGTAAACCACCAATAGCGTCCATAATCCCACCGAAAACCATGGCACAAATGATGAGCCATATTGTTCCGAGCATGCCTTTCATGCCTCCAGAGCTGAACAGATCGTTGAGTAGTTCGTTGCTTGTAGTAACACTGATTTCCCCGATGATCGCATTCATCACCCCTTGATAGGCACTAATAACAGACAAGGTAGTTGCTCCAGCAATTTCAGCAACCAAGTTGGGCTGATAGATCAAGGCAAAAAGTCCACCTAAAAGTGTTCCAGCTAATAAGGCAGCTAGGGGAGGGGTTTTGCGGATGATTAGAAAAATGACCAATAATGGAACAAGAAATAAACCAAGATTGATTGTAAAACTTTCTTTTATACTGGTTAATAAAATGGCGGTATCCGCAGCTCCAGAAGTATTTTGGAAAAACCCTAGGATTAGAAATACTATTAGGGTTATGATGATACTGGGAACCGTGGTGTGGGTCATGTATCGAATGTGCGTAAATAAATCAGACCCAGCCATTGCGGGTGCTAGATTGGTCGTGTCGCTTAATGGAGAAAGTTTATCGCCAAAGTACGCCCCAGAAATAACAGCTCCTGCAACCATTCCAACGGGAATGTCGAGGGCGCGACCGATTCCTATCAAAGCAATTCCAACAGTTGCTGACGTCGTCCAACTACTACCTGTAGCGATTGAAATGATTGCACAAATAAAAATACAAGCCGGCAAGAAAATACTAGGGTGTAATATTTGAAGGCCGTAATAAATCATTGCTGGGATAATTCCACTCAACAGCCATGTACCCGCCAAGGCACCTACAAACAACAAGATCAGAATAGCTCCTGTTGTTGATTTTAAATTGGAACCAATGGCTTCGATCATTTGATTATAACCAACCTTATTTCTGAAGCCCACCACAGCAGCAACTGCAGCTCCAATAAGTAAAATGAACTGATTGGAACCTCCTAGGGCGTCGTCTCCATAAACGGTTACATTAAAAGATAATAGAAGTACTAAAATAAGTACCGGTAGGAGTGCTTGAAAAAGGGTAATAGAAGAGGTCTTTTGATCCATAACATATTCTTTCCCGTAATGATACGATTTTTAATTGTAAAATTATTTCTGGTTTTGCGATTTATAGTGATGATATACTGCATTGATAAACCCTAAAATTACACCGACGCCAATGTCAATATACCCTACGGTGAAGAGCTTCCCAAGGTCGGTAGCTGGCGAAAAGTCTCCGTAGCCAATTGTGGTGAGTGTTATGACCGAAAAGTAGGCCGCGTCTATCCACGACCAGACTTCGATATAATGATAAAAGGTAGTTCCAAAGCCAATAATGATTGAAGTAATTAATAAAAGCTTGCGGTATTCATTGTTGCGAAGAAAGGAGAGGATGATATTGACTAGATACATGGGCTTGATTTGGTAAATCTAATATACTGAAAAAATGAAAAACACATATTTTCTTTATTGAAGATGGAAACATTCGTATTTTTGAACTGCAAACAATTTAAAAAACAAATGATGAGTAAATTTGATGTTGCTATTATCGGATCTGGACCTGGAGGTTATGTTGCTGCAATTCGTTGCGCCCAACTGGGAATGAAAACTGCCTTGATTGAAAAATACAGTACCCTGGGAGGTACCTGTTTGAATGTAGGTTGTATTCCATCCAAAACCCTTTTAGATTCTTCTCATCATTACGAGGATGCAATAAAACATTTTGACACCCATGGTATTGAGATTGGAGGCGAAATTAAAATTAATTTCGAAAAAATGATTGGACGGAAACGCGCAGTTGTTGAGCAAACCACCAAAGGGATTGAGTTTTTAATGGACAAAAATAACATCACTGTTTTTGAGGGCCTGGGTAGTTTTGTTGATGCTACGCACATCCAAATTGCTGGGAAGAAAAAAGAAACGATTGAAGCTACCAACAGCATCATTGCTACCGGTTCTAAACCGGGTTCTCTACCTTTTATTACGGTAGATAAAGAACGCGTGATTACGTCAACAGAAGCACTCGAACTTAGCGAAATCCCAAAACACCTTGTCGTCATCGGCGGGGGAGTGATTGGTTTGGAGCTTGGACAAGTTTACAGACGCTTAGGCGCTGCAGTTTCGGTAATTGAATACGCAGATCGCATTACCCATGCAATGGATAGTGCTTGTTCGCGGGAGTTGACCAAAGTGTTGAAAAAACAAGGGGTTAAATTTTATCTTTCCCACGGAGTAAATAAAGTAGAACGATCGGGAGAGACCGTACATATTACCGCTACCAATAAGAAGGGTGAGGAAGTTTCTTTTGAAGGAGATTACTGTTTGGTTTCTGTTGGTAGAAAGCCCTACACTGCAGGATTGAATGCAGCAGCCGCTGGTGTTCAGTTGAACGAACGTGGACAGGTAGAAGTAAACGATCACTTACAAACGACAGCTGCAAATATTTATGCTATTGGCGATGTTGTTCGCGGAACCATGCTAGCCCACAAAGCCGAGGAAGAAGGAGTTCTTGTAGCTGAATTTTTAGCAGGTCAAAAACCACATATCGATTATAATTTAATTCCCAATGTAATCTACACCTGGCCAGAAGTTGCTTCTGTTGGTAAAACAGAAGAGCAATTGAAAGCCGCTGGAGTACAATATAAAGCAGGCCAATTTCCAATGCGTGCGCTTGGTCGTGCACGTGCAAGTATGGATACGGACGGGTTTGTAAAAATCTTAGCCGACGCTGCAACTGATGAAGTATTGGGTGTTCATATGGTCGGTGCTCGGGTTGCTGATTTAATAGCCGAGGCTGTTACTGCCATGGAATTTAGAGCTTCTGCGGAAGATATTGCACGTATGAGTCACTCCCATCCAACCTATGCAGAAGCTGTGAAAGAAGCGGCTTTAGCGGCAACAGGCAACCGCCCCTTGCATATTTAATCGCATGCTCCGAGTGTCCAAGTGGTTATTCCGCTAACCGCTGCGACACAGGAATTGCTATAGGTACGTTTGTTACATCCACATACGGGCATATATTCTTTGGTACAGGCTTGATCTGGATTCGAAGCAATTACACAGGGATTGTCAACTTTTGATTTTGTAACAATTCGAACCAATTCGTAGCGGTTATCTGGGCAATCATCTGCGCAATTACTTATGTCAATAGGCGTAATCTTCACTTCAAGATCGTATATATATCCATAATTAAACTCAAATCCTTCGATTGAAATGGCTTGTGTCCTCCATTGATCACTCCCTATTTCATTATCAATTTGAAAGTTGAGGCAGTTTTGCACAAAAAAAGCTCTTGAACAGGGACTGCTGTAGTAATCGATTCTCATCGTACTAATAGGTTCCTCTGCTGATATTACGCTGGATTGCTCGCAAGAACTTAGGCTAAATAAAAGGAAAAGAAAATAAAGGCGTGGATACATTGTTTTACTTTTTACTAATTATACATTAATAAGTATACCAGAGGAATGCCTTCCGCTTTAAAACAAAAAGGGTAATTAGCAGTTTTAAGCAGATTCATCAGATTACTTTATTTTTAGCGTAAAATTGAACCATTAAAGCTGCTATTTCTGGGCCTGAATCTTCTTGTAAAAAATGCCCTCCCGATATTGTTTGATGATCCTGATCTTTAGTTCCCGGAACTAGCTTTTGGAAAACCTGATCTCCACCTTTGGTTATTGGATCTTGATCACTGAACAGGCATAAAAAAGGTTTAGTCCACTGGGTTAAAATCCCCCAAGCTTTTTTGTTGTTGTCACTTTCTGGATCATTCTCTGTTGTTGGAACTAAGGCTGGAAAAACACGGGCCCCTGCTTTGTGTTCTTCTGTCGGAAAGGGTGCATTGTAGGCTGCCATAATATCATCAGAGAGGGTAGTCGTAGTTGCTCTTTGTAAAACAGTTGCTACATCAAATTTTGGGCTTGTTGCAGCAAAATTTTGCCAGTCCAAGAAAGCCTGTGGTGGGTTTACACTTCCGGTGGGGAGCATGGTATTGGCAGCTACTACAGAAGAAAAATTATCTGTATTTGCAGTCAGCAGCCGCAGTCCAATCAGGCCTCCCCAATCTTGAATGAATATGTTGATGTTCTTCAATTCCAAATGATCCACAACTTTTTGCATCCAGTCGATGTGCTTTGCATAGGTATAGTCTGCTTGTGCAGCCGGCTTGTCCGATTTTCCAAAACCAACAAGGTCGGGAGCAACAACGCGTAAGCCTGCAGCGACTAATTTTGGAATCATGCTACGGTATAAATAGGACCAGCTGGGTTCACCATGAAGTAGTAAAACCACAGGATGCTTTTTATTTCCCTCATCGATGTACTGTATTCTTACTGCATCAGCAAGGGTGTGGTAGTTTTCTTTAAATGGAAATTCTTTTAAATTTTCAAATGCAGATTCGGGTGTTCTCAGTATTTTCATAAAGTACAATTTTGTAGCGGGTTTCCGGCCCAATTTACAGCTTCGGTCAGTAATTGTATGTAGTTTGGACTCTTGTAATAGTCGGCTTTATGCCCCAAGGCAGAATAAAAAGCCTTTCCCTTTCCAACACAGGTATACCATACGATTGGATGATCTTCACCCATGCCAAAATTTTTATCTTCTAGCGTACCATCTTCCAAAACACCGCTCATCACCATATCGGTTTCGTCTAGCGTATAGAGGATGTGGGCTCCTTTCTTTCGGGGACTGTCATAAAACACATACCATTCTTCTTCCTGATCCCACTGCATTGGAAGTGCTTTACAAGCAGGAAAACGCTCTGGACATTCTTTATTGAGGTTTCCAATTTGGAACTGGGGTACCATCGGATGGTGTGAAAATTCTGCACGGATAACTTCTTCATAGTACCACTTCCACTGACGGGAATTGTCTCCCGATCCATGGAAACCAACAAATCCGCCGCCACCTTCCAAATAGTTTTTAAAGGCTGCTCGTTGTGTTTCGTCCATTGTGTTTCCGGTAACATTGTTCCAAACCACAACATCAAAAAAAGCAAGCTGTTCAGGAGTGTAGATCAAACTGTCGTCTGTTATGGTAAGGTTCCAGTTGTTCTCTTTGGCAAGGGTTCGGAACAATTGTTTTGCAGCTGGAATAGCATCTTCGTGCACCCAACCGTTGGCTTTGGAATAGAGCAATACATTGAAGTCTGCTTGGTTCAGGTTTTGAACTGCGGACGGAATCTCTGAATTTTGATGTTCTGTGTCTGGAGTTGAGAATGTGTTTTTAGCAATTAAAAAAACCACTACGATTCCGAGTAGGACTACACTATATTTTTTCATAACCAACTAATTGTAAGGTGGGGTTCGTTTAATGTTTAAGCTACTCCAAAGTATAAAAAATAATTTACTTCGGTAACGATGCACACAATAGGTAACCACCAAGCAAACTACCATAAAGAGTAGAGCTCCAACAATAGACTGTATAAGCGTTCCAGAATATTTATAGTATTTGTAGATGCCAATTCCAAAGAGACTGCCGTAAAAGATGAAGTAATGGACAATGTAAATACTCAAGGTTTTTTGCCCAATCCACAACCAAAAACCTTTGGAGAAGATGCGGTTCAATGCCATAAAGGCTGCGACTAAGAGGAAGACATCGCCTAGGCGGATGTAAAGGAAGTTGTTGTAAGCCACTTGTCTAAAAAGCATCCAATCGGTTTGATCGTATATCCAGATAAAGAAGGAAGATGATTTATGAATCAAGAACATACCAAGAACCGCGAATCCAATACCTTTTATTAAAAACCCTTTGGGTTGTGCACCAAATACTTGGGCGATACAAGCCCCAAGACTTACATAGCCCAACCATGGAAAAAGGTAAAACACCCCTCCATTGGCCTTAGTTAAATAAGCTGCTAAAAATTGTGGCAGTTTGGTAAAAGTTGCATCCACATACAGAGGTTCCGTAAGGAAGATCGACAAACCAATTCCGAGAAATAGAAGCCCTAAACCGTATTTAAAATAATGGAATAAGACATAAATACTCACTGTAAAGATTAAGCCCAAGCCTATGATTTGTAGAACATCGGGTTTTAAAAAGGAAGCATTCAGTTGACCGTTCAACAGCATCGGAAGATTCAGTCGCAGCAGATAGCCCAAAAGAATCAGTTCCAAGCCTCGTTTCAAGCCCTTTTTGACCCTCGGATTCCGAAAGCCTTGGATTGGGTTTTTAAGGAGTAAAAAAAGAACCACCCAGCCGGTTACTGTAAAAAACACGGGAGCGGTAAAGCCCCGACAATAGAGCCAGAAGGTGTACACGGAATTTGTCGGGTCTTTGAATATTGGATCCAAAATACCGCTGACATAATGTCCTTGGAGCATCATCAAAATGGCAAAGGCACGCAAGGCGTCCAAAAAATAAAGGCGTTGACTTTCTTTCATACTGTAATTTCCCTATTACAAAAGACGAGAAATGATTTCAAACTACCTAATGNNGAATAGTTCCAATACCTAGATCGACTTGAATTTCCAGTACTTATTGCTGGGTGCTGGAGCTTCGTAGCTGATGGATTCGTTTGATTCTGCAGGGGTATAAGTCAATTTTCTAGCGTGCAGGCAGATGGATAGTGCCGCATATTTTTGATCCGAACCATACTTTTCATCTCCAATTATGGGGAGACCTATATGAGCCAACTGCGCTCTGATTTGATGAAAACGACCCGTTTTTGGTTTTATTTCCAACAGATAACCCAAATTATTTTGCTCCAAAACCCGATAGCTGAGTGAACATTTTTGCGCTCCTTTGGTATGGGCAGGGACAATTTCTGCCTGTTTTTTAAAATTATTTTTAAATAAAAAATGAGTTAAGGTTTCTTTGTTTTGCGCTGGTTTTTTGTGTACAATCGCCCAATAGGTTTTTTGAACTTTCCGACTGCTAAACAGTTCGTTGAATGCTACCAAAACACTTTTTTTCTTCGCAAAAAGTAGCACCCCACTGGTTACTCTATCCAACCGATGAATGACGCCAATATAGGGTTCGCGCTTGCTTGCTTGTAGGTGTTTTTGCACCTGACTTTCTGCAGTAAGTTCCTCAAACGGACTTTGTTCGCTGATGAGTCCCGCAGCTTTGTTTATTACGATATAGCCTTTGTTTTCATGAATTACTTCAAGCTTGGACATGGTTGTGTTTTTTAATGAAGTAAAGGTAGTGGATAAGCGGGTACTTGGGGAAGAGATGGAATGCATTTTTGCCCCTGGCTTTTATTCATTCATTATTGGTAAAAATCCATTATCATCTAATGCTCTAATAATACCTCTCCATAATATTTTTATTGAGTTCCACAATACTTCCCAAATGGGTGTGTATTGTTGAACACTTCGTTCTTGAGATATGATAAAAAAGAATCTATGGGATTGGGGTTGTCTTGGGCTTTAGTGCCATACAACAGCTCAGGCATTGTACATTTAAGCAATGCAGTACAGTAATACCCTCTATTGAGATAAAAGCGTAGGTTGTTCATATAAAGAAGAACACGATTTAGAGCGGTTCTTTTCAAATATATAAAAGTTCCTTTATAATACAAAATGAACCAGGTGCTAAAACACTTGTTATTCAGCTTATTAAAGAAAGCGATTAACGCAAGGCATCCATTTTTTTCTGAATGGCATCCAGTCCAAGATTGCCAATACTACCCAGATGGGTATGGGCTACCGAGCGGTTGGGTTGGTAGTTCCCGGCTTCAATAGCATTTCCTAGTTCCCGATAGGCATCACGGAAGGGCATTCCGTCTTGTACCTTGGCGTTTAAGGTATCGACACTGAAGAGGTAGTCGTATTTCTTTTGATCCGTTATGTTTGGAGTAACCTCTATTTTGGGGAGACTGAACAACAGCATATCCAAGCAAGCCTTTAGCTCTTGAATACCGTCAATGATGGGGCCTTTGGCCAGTTGCAATTCCCGGTGATAACCGGAGGGTAAGTTGGTTGTCAGCAGGGTGAGTTGTGTTGGGAGTGCTTGTAAGGCGTTGCACTTCCCGCGGATGAGTTCAAAAATATCCGGGTTTTTCTTGTGGGGCATGATACTAGACCCCGTGGTTAGATCGTCTGGGAAGGAGATGAAATTAAAATCCTGTCCCATATAGAGGCAGATGTCCATGGCAAATTTAGCGAGGGTACTCCCCACCATACTCAGAGCAATGGCAGTTGTTTTTTCTACCTTTCCACGACTCATTTGTGCAGCAACAGCGTTGACTTTTAGGGTGCTGAAATTGAGCTGTGCGGTGGTGAATTCTCGATCAATTGGAAAGGAACTTCCAAAACCGGCTGCGCTACCCAAGGGGTTTTGGTCGACAAGGGTATAGGCGGTATTCAAAAAATGTACATCATCGATCAGACTTTCGGCATAGGCCGAAAACCACATCCCAAAAGAGGAAGGCATGGCAACCTGCAGGTGGGTGTATCCCGGGAGGAGTCCCTTCTGATGTTGCTCTGCTAGCTGCATGAGTAAATCAAACAATTGGAATACGGTTTTTTTGATGCTGCTCAATTCATCTTTTAGATACAAATGCATGGCAATCAAAACCTGATCGTTTCGAGAGCGAGCTGTATGTATTTTTTTTCCAAGATCACCCAGCTGTTCCGTAAGAACATGCTCAATTTTGGAATGCATGTCTTCAAATTCTTCTTCGATAACCAAACTACCGTTGGTAGCCTTTTCTTTCAACTGACTCAGTGCGGTACTCAATAAGTCGGCTTCTTTTTGTGTAAGAAGGCCTATTTTGGCGAGCATCTGTGCGTGGGCACTTGAGGCTTCACAATCATATGCAGCTAATAGCAGGTCGTATTCCCGATCGCTACCAACTGTAAACTGATCTACTTTTTGATGTGCTGCGTTTCCTTTTTGCCAAAGTTTCATAAGATTTCGTTTAAGAGGTTGATGTATATAAAAATTCCTTCTTCAATTTCCGATACATGGATGTATTCGTTTGCGGTATGCGATCGAGTAGAATCACCCGGACCGAGTTTTAGTGACGGACAGGATAGTTTTGCTTGATCCGAAAGGGTAGGCGAGCCGTAGGGTTCTCTACCCAAGCCAATGCCAGCCTGAACCAATTCGTGGGTTATGGGGATGGAAGAGGAGTTTAAATTGGTGGATCTAGGAGTTAGTGTACAAGGGGCTTCTTCTTGTAATAAGGCTACAATTTCTTGGTTCGAATAGCAATCGTTTACCCGTACATCGATAACCAAATGTACGTCAGCAGGAACAACATTGTGTTGTTTCCCAGCGCTTACCTGAGTAACCGTTATTTTTACAGGACCAAGTACTTCCGACTCTTTTTTAAAAGTAAACGTATTGAACCAGTTGATTACCTCGGGGAGTTTCATGATGGGGTTATCGGTATTGGGGTGAGCTGCATGACTTGCGGTTCCGCTAATCACTGCATCAAAAACAACCAAACCTTTTTCTGCAACCGCCAATTGCATAAGCGTAGGCTCTCCAACAATGGCAACGTCGATATGGGGAAGGGTTTTTAAGAGGGAATTCAAGCCCAAAGGCCCCGAACTCTCTTCTTCTGCTGTTGCGGCGATAATGAGGTTGTACTTGGGGTTGGGATGTTCGTAATAGTGGGTAAAAAGCGCCATTAGAGATACTAAAGGACCTCCAGCATCATTGCTTCCTAAACCAAACAATTTTCCATCCTCTATATGCGGATGAAAGGGGTCTTTGGTATAAGCACTGTTGGGTTTTACCGTATCGTGATGGGAGTTTAAAAGCAGGGTTGGTTTGCCTTCTAGGAAATTTTTATTGAAAGCATAGATGTTATTGTTTTCACGTGAAAAAGGAATAGCATGGTCTGTAAACCATTGTTCTATTCTTCCTGCGGTACCCGCTTCTTCGCTAGAAAAAGATTGTATTGCAATTAGATCTTGTAAAAGGCTCAGGGCTTCTTGGGTCAGTATTGTGCTCATCGTTATAGGGTAAGGGTGGTGTGTTTTATGGAACTACTAATCATCTCGGGTTTCCCGATCGCAACTTTCGAAACTCCTTGCTTGAGGGCGTCAAAAGCATTTTTCATTTTTGGAAGCATCCCTTGGTGTATGATCTTTTGATCGACAAGGTCTTTGTATTTTTTGGTGTCAATTTGCTCGATCAAGGAGTTGGGATCCTCTAGGGATTTAAGTACGCCCAGTTGTTCAAAGCAATAGTAGAGCTTAACGTCAAACTGTTTGGCTAATGCAATTGCAATTTGAGCGGCAATGGTGTCGGCATTGGTATTGAGTAATTGCCCTTTTCCATCGTGGGTTAGTGCACAGCAAACGGGGCTTAGCCTTTGGTTTAGGAGTTGAGAGAAAAAGACGCTATTAACGGATTGAACATCTCCCACCCAGCCATAGTCAATTGCTGCAACTGGTCTTTTGATGGCTTTTATGGCGTTTCCATCGGCGCCCGATAAACCCATTGCATTGCAACCCAACCCTTGAAGTTTGGCAACGATGTTCTTGTTTACCTGTCCTCCATAAATCCCGGTAATGAGTTCTAAGGTATCTGTATCGGTAATTCTTCTTCCGGCATTCATTTGCACCGGAATTCCCAAACGTTCTGCCCATTGACTGGCTTTTTTACCACCGCCATGTACAAGTATTTTTGGCCCAGTCAACTCAGCAAATCCTTGAAGAAAGGGCAGCAAAAGGGCTTCGTTTTCTATGACATTCCCGCCGACTTTTACGATGCTTAGTTTAGACATGATCCAAAAGGGTTTTAAGAACCGCTTGCGCTGCAAAAGTTCTGTTGTTGGCTTGTTCAATAACCAAAGAATTCGGATGATCCAGAACGCTATCAGCAACTACAATATTTCTCCGAACGGGAAGACAATGCATGAATTTTGCATTGTTGGTCAATTCCATTTTTTCAGAATCTAGCATCCAGGCGTCATTTGTTCGTAAAATGGCGCCATAGTTTTCGTACGAACACCAGTTTTTGGCATAAACAAAATCGGCATCTTTCAAGGCTTCTTCTTGGTTGTGAAAAACGGGGATGTTTTTGGTGATTCTTGGATCTAGATCATAACCTTCGGGATTGGCAATTACAAAATTGGCCCCTTGGGTTTGCATCATTTGTGTAAATGAATTTCCAACAGCATGGGGGAGTGCTTTGGGGTGGGGTGCCCAAGTCAAAACTACTTTAGGCTTGTGCGCTGTAGGATGTTCCAAAAGGGTAAGAGCATCGGCAAGGGCTTGCAGTGGGTGGCCCGTTGCACTTTCCATATTGATGACCGGAATACTGGCGTATTGAGCAAAACTGTTCAATACGACCTCTGCTTCGTCTTGTTCCTTGTCGGTCAAAGAGGCGAAGGCACGTATGGCTACCATATCACAGTATTGAGAAACAACGGCTGCAGCTTCGCGTACATGTTCCGATCGGATTCCACGCATTTCGGTACCGTCTTCAAATTCCAACGCCCATGCTTCATTCGAAAAATTCATTATCATGGTGTTGAACCCTAAGTTCTGCGCTGCCTTTTGCGTACTCAAGCGGGTTCTTAAACTGGGATTAAAAAAAAGAAGCCCCAAAGTTTTTCTTTTGGCATGCTGTTCAAAAGCAAAGGGATCTTTCTTCAAGCTTTTTGCCAAGGCTAAAGCTTCATCAAAATCGGGGAGGTCGGTTAAGGATATAAAATTATTCATAAGTTAGTTGCTGTGTTCTTTTAAAGCTACTTTTAAACTGGTAAAAAAGTAATCGATGTGTTTTTTTTGAACCGTTAAAGGAGGGAGGATACGCAGAAGGTTTTTGTTACTACTTCCGCCGGTGAATATTTTTTTATCATAAATCAAGGTTTTGCGTAAGGGACCCACTTCGAAATCAAATTCAAGGCCCAACATCAATCCCCGCCCTTTGATTTTTTTTATTTCCGGAATGTTCTTGGCTTGTGCCACAAAATAGGGTTCTAATTCACTTGCCCTGCTTTGAAGTTTCTCTTCTTCCAAGACATCCAAAACCGCAACAGATGCAGCACAGGCGAGGTGGTTACCTCCAAAGGTGGTTCCCAACATTCCGTACTGCGCTTCAATGCTCGGATGTACCAAAATTCCTCCAATCGGAAAACCATTACCCATTCCCTTGGCCATAGTTACGATATGGGGCTCTATTTTATATTTTTGATAAGCAAAAAAGGTTCCTGATCTTCCAAAGCCAGACTGTACTTCATCTGCAATTAAACAGGCTTCGTATTGCTTACACAAGCGTTCCATATCGTATATAAAACTTTCTGAGGGTTCGTCCAAACCACCAACTCCTTGGATGGCTTCAAAGATTACGGCACAAACATCGCCCTTTTTCAATTCGCTCACAAGGGCATTTGTATCGTTAAAAGCTAAAAAAGTAACTTCTTGTTGTTGGTTTAAAGGCGCATTGATTTTGGGATTGTCGGTGGCTGCTACTGCAGCACTCGTTCTCCCGTGAAAGGCATTTTTAAATGCAAGGATTCTTTTTTTGTTGGTATGAAATGAGGCAAGCTTTAAAGCGTTTTCAATCGCTTCTGCTCCCGAACTACATAAAAACAATTGATAGTCATGACAACAAGACTGATGACCAATAGCGTCGGCTAATTGTTGCTGCAGCGGGTTCTGGATGGCGTTTGAATAAAATCCAATTTGATCCAGCTGTTCTTTTATTTTTTGCACATAGTGCGGATGACCATGCCCGATGGAAATAACGGCATGTCCTCCGTAGAGATCTAAGTATTCTGTTCCTTCGGCATCGTACACATATACGTCCTTTGCACGTACCGGCGTAACATCATATAAGGGATATACATCAAATAATTTCATGCTTTATTGAGTTGAGATGTCGTTGATTTTATTGAATGAAGCTGCCAACCCTTGAATCAAAGAAGAACTGAGTCCTTGGTGCTCCATTTCGTTTAAGCCGGTAATGGTACAGCCACGTGGTGTAGTAACCTTATCAATTTCTGCTTCTGGATGGGATTTGTTTTCGAGTAAAAGAGTTGCAGCACCTAAGGCGGTGTATACCGACATATCCATGGCTTCTTTTGCTTCAAAACCCAATTGTACACCTCCTTGAGTCATGGCGCGAATCAAGCGCATCCAAAAGGCAATTCCACTGGCACAAATAACAGTAGCGGCTTGCATATGTTCTTCTTCAATAATAATGGATGTTCCTAGTCCATTGAATATAGCCGATGCAATGTCGATGCGTTTTTCACCAACCCTGTTCGAGCAAATACAGGTCATCGATTTCCGTACTGAAATAGCTGTATTGGGCATACTGCGGATGATGGGATATTGAGTCCCCAAAAGGGCTTCAATCCGGTCAATCTTAAAGCCAGTGATGGTTGAAATTAAGACATGTTTTTCGTTTAAATCGGGTTTGATGGAAGTCAATATTTTTTCGAACTGTCCGGGCTGTACCGCAAAAATGATGATGTCCGAATTACGGACGGCTTCTCCATTATCGGTCGTTAAAAAAACATTTTTATGCTTCCCCCATTCGGAGAGGGAACTGATGTCTCTCTTGGTTAGATATAATGTTGTAATTGTATTGTTGATGAGTAATCCCTTGGCGATACTCAGTCCTAAGTTTCCAGTGCCTATGATTGCTATTTTCATATTGTTTTATTTTGGAGTTAAAAAGTTGATGCCTTAAGATTTAGTCCCAATCCTTCTTCCCATCCGAAAATCAAGTTCATGTTTTGAATTGCCTGTCCCGATGCTCCTTTGATTAGGTTATCAATCACCGAGGTAATCAGTAAAGTGCCTTCATGCAGGTGGAGGTGTAAAAAGCAATGATTTGAATTGATTACCTGCTTCAATGCGATCTCTTGTTTAGAAACATGGGTAAAGGGGTCCTTTACATAATAATCGGTATACAAAGCAACTGCTTCTTCTAAGCTGCCATCGAATGCAGTGTAGGCCGTTGCAAATATCCCACGCGTAAAATCGCCCCGTTGCGGCAGAAAATGGATTTGAGTCGCTTCACCTTGAAGTTCATTGATGCTCTCCCCAATTTCACCTAAATGTTGATGAGTAAAGGGTTTGTACCAGGACATATTGTTATTTCTCCAACTGAAATGCGCTGTAGCCGAAAGACCTACTCCAGCGCCCGTACTTCCTGTGGTTGCATTGATGTGGATGCTGTTGGTCAATTTTTGAGTAGTTGCCAATGGAAGTAAAGCCAATTGAATTGCAGTTGCAAAACAACCGGGATTGGCAATGGCTGTAGCTTCTTCAATCGTTTCTTTATTGAGTTCTGGCAAACCGTAGACAAAGGTTCGTCCCATAAATTCACTGTCGGCATTCAATCGGAAATCATTGCTTAAATCAATGATGAGGGTTTGCTCAGAGAATTTATTTTGTTCTAGAAATTTAGAAGAATTTCCGTGTCCTAAACATAGGAAAACTACTGCTACATCTAAGTTTACTTGATCGGTAAAATTCATCGTAGTAGACCCTAGTAAGTCTGGGTGTGTGTCACTCAACGCAAAACCGGGTCGGGTAGTGCTGTATACAAAGTCTAGTGTTAAGCCCGGGTGATTGAGCACCAATCGGAGAAGTTCGCCCCCCGTATACCCAGAACCACCAATTATTCCTGCTGTTTTCATTTTGTTTCGGTATTATTGACACTCCCATAGATGGTGTGTGCATTCGCTGTTATTTTAATAAACCCTTTGGCATCATCTGCCGTCCAGCCTTTGTTCATTTCTCCATAGCTTCCAAAAGAAGCATTCATAAGGTCATTGGGCGACTGAACACCCTCCAGTTCAAAACGATAGGGATGTAGGCTTATGATGACGGAACCATTGACGGTTTTTTGACTGCTCTTTAAAAAAGCTTCAATATCCCGCATCACGGCATCCAAATAATTTCCTTCATGTAAAAGCATCCCGTAGAAGCTTCCCAGTTGTTCTTTTTGGAATTGCTGCCATTTTGATAGGGTGTGTTTTTCTAATAAATGATGCGCTTTGATGATGATTAAAGGTGCTGCAGCTTCGAAGCCAACCCGCCCTTTGATTCCAATAATGGTATCTCCAACATGAATATCACGTCCAATGGCATAAGCTTTGGCTATTTCTTGTAGTTGTTGAATGAGGGCTAAAGGTTTTCCTGCTATTCCATTGATACCAGCGAGTTCTCCCTGTCTAAATTCGAGTGTAATTTTTATGGGTTCAGTCGCGCTGAGTTGACTGGGGTATGCCTCGCTCGGGAGGGCTTTGTCTGATGTTAAGGTTTCGCTACCGCCAACACTTGTTCCCCACAAACCTTGGTTGATGGAGTACTGTGCTTTTTCCCAAGACATTTCAATTCCCTCCGATTTCAGGTATTCTATTTCTGCTTCACGAGAAAGTTGCTGATCTCGGATGGGGGTAATGATTTCAATTGCTGGCGCTAAAACTTGGAAGATAAGATCAAACCGAACCTGATCGTTTCCTGCTCCCGTGCTGCCGTGGGCTATGTAGGCAGCGTCAATATTTTTGGCGTATTCAACGATTTCGATGGCCTGTACAATACGTTCTGCACTAACGGAAAGTGGGTAGGTATTGTTTTTAAGAACATTGCCGTAAATTAAATACTGAACAATTTTATCGTAAAAAGTTTGAAGCGCATTGATCGAGCAATAGGTAGTGGCACCCATTGCGTAAGCCTTTTGCTCTTGCTCTTCTATTTCTTGATCACTAAATCCACCTGTGTTTACACTTACGGCATGAACTTCATACCCTTCTTGTGAAAGCGTTTTTAAACAGTAGGAGGTATCTAAACCGCCACTGTAGGCGAGGACTAATTTTTTCATTTGGATTTCTTTTTAAAAAGACCGCTTAAAAAGCGCGTAGTTTTTGTTTCGTTTTGTTTTTTCTCGTTGGGATCGTGAAGCATTCCAGTACAGAGGCACATCGTACGTTCAGTTCGGGTGAGTACATCATAATTTTTACAGGTTTGGCAGCCTTTCCAAAATTCTGGATCATCCGTTATTTCAGAAAAGTGTACGGGCTTATATCCGAGTTCGTAATTGATCTTCATTACTGCCTGCCCCGTAGTGATCCCAAATATTTTTGCGCCAGCGTATTTTTCAAGCGATAATTCAAAAACCCTTTTTTTAATTGCTTTAGCAAGACCTTTCCCTCTAAATTCTGGGGAAACAATAAGGCCAGAATGCGCAACATATTTGCCGTGACCCCAAACTTCTATATAGCAAAAGCCAGCGAATACATCACCTTCTAGAGCAATAATGGCGTTTCCGTTTTCCATTTTCTTGCTGATGTACTCCGGAGTTCTTCGGGCAATTCCTGTACCCCGATCTTTGGCCGACTCGTCTATACAGAGACTAATGGTTTTTGCAAAATGAATATGTGATGAGTTGGCAATAACGATTTTCATTATTGTAGTTTTTAATTGTAAAAAAAGAATATAAGTTTTGAGATTGAAACCGGACGCACCTGAGTTCCCTGAAGAAAAGCACCCCTAGGGGCGACGGAAGCATA
>DLQQ01000049.1:1351-7635 GCA_002477625.1 Candidatus Arcticimaribacter sp. UBA7428 | reverse complement strand
CCATATAGATTAAAATATCGAGCGAGTAGTGTACCACTAATGATCATAAGAATTGCGCCTAGCGGGATCGACTATAGTTTTGGTGCTACTAGTCGCACTTGCCATTGCAAGATGACCCAACTGCCATATGGGTCGGTTATGCATGGGCAGATGAGCCAAGAAATCACGGAGTGGTGGTTGTAACGGGCGATGATCAAGAGGCCGTTAATAAATCTGCCGAACAGCTTGCCAACAGCTTCTGGGAAGCAAGAAATCAATTTGAATTTGTTGCGCCTGTTGGAAGTTTAGACGAAAGTCTAGAGCAAGCTATAAACAGCGACACAAGGCCTTATATAATAAGTGATATGGGAGATAATCCTACTGCTGGCGGAGCTGGAGATGTAAGCTGGACATTAAATGAATTATTACAAAGAGATGAATTTAAAAAGCCTGATGGACCTTCGGTAATCTATGCTTCTATACCAGGGCCAAAATTAATTGAAAATGCAGCAAATCTTGAGGTGGGTTCCTATGTAGAAGGTTTTGTTGGAGCGGCTGTTGATGATCGCTACGCTGGTCCAATATTTTTAAAAGGGATTATTCAATCCATCAAAACGGGAGATCGATATGCGGAGACAGAGATCGTTGTTAAAACAGGAAGTATTTCGGTAATTGTCACCAAAAAAAGAAAGCCCTATCATCATGAAAAAGACTTTACTGATTTGGATTTGAATCCACGTGAAACGGATATTGTAATTGTAAAAATCGGATACTTAGTACCCGAACTCTATGATATGAATAAGGGCTGGATCATGGCATTAACCCCGGGTGGAGTTGATCAGGATTTGAATAGATTGGGTTACAAAAGAATCAAAAGACCCATGTTCCCCTTAGATGAATTCAATGAAGATCCCGATTTAAGCGCCCAGCTTGTCCCAGTATCTCAATAATTTTAAACCTTGCAACAAACTAGGGCAACCGTTTTAATTAATCAAAACTCCCCCTACCCGACTACCTTATTTCAAAGAAAATTGATTCTATAAAAAAAACGCCTCTAATAATTTAGAGGCGTTATTGATGTAAAGTAAAGAAATCCTTGTAAAAATAAAATCTATTTATTTTAAACTCCTGAATTTACTTTACACTTCCTTGAAATTCGATAAGCTCGAGCAAAACTCTGTATCTAAATCCATTGGGGTCATATTCCGACATCTTAGATTTTGATATAATCGACTGATCGTAGTCCATGGGAGATAAAGCATTCATAGCGCTTGCGAGGGTCGTGTAGTGATCATAGGTCAAAACACTAGATTCGTTCATGCCTTGTGGATATACTCTTGCAAAAATTCCCCAACCGGCAAAACCGTTTTTACCTAGATTCTTTTTAAAATGCGGCTTCCACAGTTTTATGTTCTCATCGACAAACCCATTTAAGTTTTTAGGTTTTGAATAGTTCCAAACGGCATACTTAAATTCTTGTAAAGGCAATTCATCAATTAGTTTATAACGTTGGACCATCAATGTTTTAGAAATTTCAGCTGTTCCAACAGTACTAGGATCAACTCCCAAAACTTTTCCGGCATTTGCCCATATAGATTTTGAATTTGCTAATTGCTCAAAGTCTTTAAAAACTAAAACAAATGCGTGTGTTGGCATTGTTGGATCATCTACAATACCAGCATCTGCAACTCGAAGAAAGGCAGTAGCAAGTAGATTTCCATCGTCAATTGCTGCCTGCTTTACCTTAGACCAGTATTCATTTTCTTTAAATTCAAATTCTGCAATTTTGTCAGAATCTACATGGCGATAGTGAACTTCGATAACGTTTTGTCCCAAAACAATAGTGGATACAAATAATAGTACGTACTTAATTAAGTGTTTCATAGAATAGTTAAATTTTAAATAATATTTAAATATATAATTTTAACTTGTTAAATACAAGTAAGGGAATAAAATATTGAGATGGAAACTCATTAAATCACTTCAAGGTCCAATAATAATAAGTGCATAAACAAAAAAGAGCCTTTCGATGAAAGGCTCTTTTGTAAAATAAGGTCAGCTAAATAAATACTAAAAATCGCGCTGATCTCCTTTAAGAAATTCGTTAGCTTCTTGTTCAACAAACTCAGAGGTTTCTTTATTGTAATTGAGCGTTTTGTTTGGAAATCGCCCAGCAATTACCCCCAAAAGGATCGTTTCTGTAAGTCTAGAAGCGTATTCAAAGGGAGCCGAGCAAGTAGATTTACCAAGACAAGTATCAACAAACTCATGGTAGTGCTTTGGTGATTCGCTAGCATAATCTCGAATAGGTTCTCCCAGCGAATTTTCTGGATCATAGGAAGCGATATCATAGGTTTTATATGCTTCTTCTTCTATCAGCTTTGGAAGCTCCATAAAGTGAGGTAGCAATAAACGTTTGCCGTTTTCCCCAATAAACATAGCACCTTGATCGGGGAGCTTATCTCCTTCAGGAAGTTCTAACGCTTCTGTAACAACCGGTCCCGCTTCGCCATCATACCACAACCATTCAAAACTATCGGTTGTATGGGCAGTTCCATCAAAGGTATAGCGAACGATATTGCGTTCAGGATATCCATACCCATTGAAAGGTCGGCACTCGTTTGTAATTGTATTGGGCACGTCAAGCTCAAGAGCATTGTAAGGAGTATCAAAAATATGGACGCCCATATCGCCTAGCGTGGCACAACCGTAATCCAATAGTTTTCTCCAATTACCCGGGTGGTAGTATTCGTCTTTGTACGGGCGCTCTTTAGAAGTACCCAACCAAAGATTCCAATCAAGATTTTCAGGAACTGGATCTGTACCTTCTGGAGCAGGACCATCGTACCCCCAATTCTTATTTGACCAAGCGATGACCTTGCTTACTTTCCCAATGATTCCACCTTGGATTAGATAAGTTGCTAATTTATAGTCATAAAATGAATGCACTTGAATTCCCATCTGGGTGACAAGATTTTTTTCATTGGCAACTTTACGCATCTCTCTGGATTCAGAAACGAAATGAGTCAATGGTTTTTGACAGTAAACAGCTTTATTTTTCTCCATAGCGAGTAAGGAAGCTGGAGCATGGGTATGATCTGGTGTGGATACGATCACAGCATCAATTTGTTCTGAAATTTGATCGAACATTGCCCGATAATCTTTGAAAATTTGAGCTTTTGGAAACATTGCATTAGCAGCCTTAAGCGCGTTGCTATCAACGTCACAAAGTGCTGTAACAACAACATTTGCATGAGATGCGATCGCTTTTAAATCTTCGAGTCCCATATTGGAAACACCAATATGTGCCGTACGCAATATCGATTCTGGGTTTTCACATGACCAAGTTGATAGTGGAAGAACTGTAGCTCCAAGGGCCAGGGATGCTGTTTTAATAAAATCTCTTTTTTTCATTTTTACAATTGTTTTATTTTAATATTTTTAAACCATAGGGATGCGGAGTGATCTTGAAAGCCGATAAAGCCTTTTTTGTGGATACCGTAATCTGAAGTAAGCTGCCATTTCCCGTTATTCTTTTTTGCATTCCAATCATCAGACCAGGGGACAAAACTCAAAAGTAATTGACCGTTGAGCCAGTGCTCCACTCGGGTGGGAGTAAAAACAATTCTGCTGTTATTCCATTCACCAGCGGGGTTGAGGTTTTTTTTGGAAGGATCTGCCGCATACATTGCATAGTCGGCTCCTGTAGCTTGCAACGGGTGCAAATCTTGGGGATTTTCAGTTATCCCAATACTTTTATTGTATTCCGTTATGTCGTGAAAATCGGTATAATGTTCATCGTCAATCAACTGATATTCGGGTGCTACTTCGGGAATACCCTCATAACCTTCTGCGATATGGTAAAAAATACCGCTATTCCCACCGGGTGGAATTTTCCATTCGACATAGAGTTCAAAATTTTCAAATTCTTGAGCGCCATAAATAATATCCCTACTTACTTTATAGTCGTATTCTTCTTCAGAAACCATTTCACTCGTAAAGGTCATAACGCTATCTACAATAGCCCATCCCTGGGGTAGGCTTTCTCCATTATATGCTCTCCATCCATCGAGTGAACTTCCGTCAAAAAGCGAGATCCATTCAGAGGAAGTATCCTGCTTTTTGGTTTTGTTTTCTTTGCAGCCCGTGATCATAAAAAAAACGGTGCATAAAAGTAATAGCTGTTTCATTTTATAATTCTTTTAATTTGATATTCCTCCATTTAACTTTAATTCCACCTCCAGAATGGATCTGTAGAGCAATACCGCCTTTTCCTTTTCCAATCTTCTCATCCACAATCTCAACCATTTCATGGCCGTTTAAATAAGTAGTCACCGTATTGCCATTTGCAATTATTTTCATTGTATTCCATGAACCCATTTTCAAATACTGATCTTTTGCAGGATCTGGTTTTATCAGCCATCCTCTTCCATAGGATTCATAAATTCCACCCGTATGCAGCTTGGGAGGAGCAACCTCAACTTGCCATCCGTTGACTATAGTACCTGCTACAGTTGACCGAAAAAACACACCGCTATTACCGTCTGCCTCTTGTTTAAATTCGAGTTCCAATTCAAAATTGTCGTAATGCTTTTTAGTCGATAGATAACCGTATGCTGCATCGGGACCACTTTCACAAATTAATTCCCCCTTTTCAACATACCATTTTTCTGTTCCATTGATTTCCCAACCATCCAAATTTTGACCGTTGAATAAATCAACCTGTGCCTGAACGGATACTGATAAGCATAGAATTACAAGAAGTACTAGGATTTTTTTCATTGATTTTTTTTTAATTATTTTTTTAATTAATCATGTTGATGATATACTGCCCCAAGTACACAAAAGGGCTGCCAACTGAATTTACAAATTTGCATTAAGTCTCTGGTAAATATAACAAACATCGCAATAAAATCATCAGGTATTTGTGGATTCCTTACTAAAGGACATAAAAACACAAAAGCAACCAAAAATCATCGTTTGGAAGTTATCCATGGAACCAGGTCATTCAACTGCCTTTAGGGAAGACACCCTCAGATGTAAATAAGGTCTGTAGGCTATAAAAAAATACAATTTCAGCTGTCCACACCAGATTAGGCTGTATATTTAAAATCTTGAACGATTGCTATAAAACCATAGAAAACCCCTCGGAAGAAACGCTGTTTAAAGATAGAAACAGTAAGTTTTATGGGTACGCTTTTCCAGTTTTGAATGAAGAAGAGGTTAAGAATGCTTTGGGTTACTTAAAGAAAAAACATCATACAGCAGGTCATTTTTGTTATGCTTGGCAGTTGGGAACCGAAACCCTTCGTTTCCGTGCAAACGATGATGGCGAACCCAATAACACAGCCGGTATGCCCATTTACGGACAAATTCAAGCGTTTGAGGTTACGAATATCTTGGTCGTATCGGTTCGCTACTTCGGAGGTACAAAACTAGGCGTTGGCGGACTGATACAAGCTTATAAAAATTCCGCCCAAATAACCTTAGAGGCAGCACCAATTGTAGAAAAAACGATTGATGTTGTCTATCGATTAAACTTTGATTACGATTTAATGAATAAAGTGATGCGCATCGTAAAAGAAAAAAACATAACAATCGTGCATCAAAAATTAGAAGCAGTATGCGAGTATCATATAGCCGTTAGAAAAAAGGATGCAGCCCTTATTTTTGATGTTTTTGATACGTTGTATAAACTGACGATCAAAGAAATAGCCTAGTACCCGCAATTCTATTATTCCACAGCTTTGTTTTTTTGTTCCACATCTTGAATCCTACCCAACAAAAATCTCCACTACTTATAATTTAAATCCACTAAAATTTAATCCGTTTATGAATTAAGTCCTATATTCAACGGTATTCAAGAATTCGGTTTATGAATCTTTAATTTTTATCTTTTACGCTATGCATTCAGAAGTAGTCACAAATAAAGTAGAATCTCCAAAAAGGTACCTCCACATTGTATTATTGGTCATGCTGATATTCTTTGTCATTTCCTTAGTCACCAACATTCTCAATTCAATCCTAGTAGATGTTAAAGAAAGTTTTGACCTAAGCCTTACCATGACCGGGTTCTTGCCCTTTTCGTTTTTCATCGCCTATGGGGTGATGTCAATCCCTGCTGGTTTTTTATCGGAACGGTTTGGAAATAAAGCGCTGCTGAGTTTTTCTTTTTTACTCATGACCCTTGCCTCTCTGGGCTTTGTATTTGTTCCCACTCACATCGTTTTTAGTTTCACCCTTTTTGTTTTGGGTAGTTGCATGGCTGTTTTGCAGGTCATCATAAACCCCATGCTTCGGGCTGC
>DLQQ01000049.1:1011-1241 GCA_002477625.1 Candidatus Arcticimaribacter sp. UBA7428 | reverse complement strand
CTACGTAATTTTATGCCTGACAACATCCCTTGGGCTTCCTTATACATCGTATTTGCAATCGTTTCCTTCCTCTTGGTTCTTGTGGTTTCACTAACAAAATACCCCAGCTACGAAAAAGCTGAAGATGAAAAGGCAGGAGATTCGAGTTCCTATTGGGAATTATTAAAAAACAAATACACCCTCTTATACTTCTTGGGGATCTTTTGCTATGTTGGGGTTGAACAAGGAAT
>DLQQ01000049.1:0-806 GCA_002477625.1 Candidatus Arcticimaribacter sp. UBA7428 | reverse complement strand
ACTGCTGCTGTTGCCTTAATTGCATTTCCTATGCTAGGGTTTAGTATTTCTGTAATGTGGTCTATAATTTTTTCATTGGGTCTGAATTCAATCAAAACTCATCACGGATCCTTATCTGGAATTTTGTGTACCGGAATTGCTGGGGGGGCCATCCTCCCGTTTATCGTTGGAATAATCGGAGAAGTAACTTCTTTAAAAACAGCCCTGTTTTTTCTCATTATACCCCTAGTCTTTATCTTGTCTATCGGATTTTGGGCGAAACCCTTAGTCACCAATAAATTTATGGGTTCTAAAAATGAAGGGAAATGAACGAGTATATAGGTGTCGATTTGGGGGGGACAAATTTTAAAGCTGGACGTGTTTCTGATGGAGAAATTGATTTAGAAGCAACAAATCCTGTGCATCAAAACTGCACAGAGTCAGAGCTTTTCACCATACTGTTTGCAACAATAGATGCCCTAATCACAAAAAATACAACGGCAATAGGAGTTGGAGTGCCTGGAATTGTAGATCCCGATACTGGAATTATTTATGACATCATCAACCTGCCAGCCTGGGAAACAATCCCGCTTAGAGACATCTTAGAAGGCCGCTATTCTATTCCCGTTCATTTGAATAATGATGCCAATTGCTTTGCAAAAGGAGAATACATTTACGGTGCTGGAAAAGCCTACAATAATTTTGTGGGGCTCTCCATCGGGACAGGCTTGGGGATGGGTATTATCATTGAAAGAAAATTGCATAACGGCTTGTTCTTCGGAGCAGGTGAAATCGGAATGGTAACCTACAAAGACAGCATCATTGAG
>DLQQ01000043.1 GCA_002477625.1 Candidatus Arcticimaribacter sp. UBA7428 | reverse complement strand
CCTATTATTTAGCCTTCGACTTATTCAATCTTTATAATATAGACCTTAAATTAGTGCTTTAAATAAATTTATGAAAATTGAAGTTTGTGTTGCCAGTCTTGAAGCTGCAAAAAGAGCAGAACAACTAAAGGCAGATCGTGTGGAACTGTGTTCTGAAATGGGTGTAGGAGGTGTAACTCCCTCCATCGGATTAGTTGAACAATTAGTCGAAGAAATTCGTATTCCGATTCATGTTTTAGTGCGACCGCGTAGTGGAGATTTTAACTATTCGTCTAGTGAATATTCTCTTATACTAAAAGATATGGAGCGCTTAATAGACTTGAATGTTGCTGGAATTGTAGTTGGTGCAACCACACCTTCAGGGGCTTTGGCATTGCCCCAATTAAAAGAAATGTTGGCTTTGGCCGGATCAGTTCCACTTACTTTTCATCGAGCCTTTGATGTGGTCGAAAAACCTTTGTTTGCCTTAGAACAATTAATTGATTTAGGATTCGCTGCTCTGCTTACTGGTGGTCAATGCGAACGTGCTTCGGATGGTATTTCTTTATTGAAACAAATGAATTCCATAGCAGCTGGTGCAATTGACATTCTTCCCGGAGGAGGTGTGCATGCATCCAATTGTCAAATGTTTGTAGATGAGCAATTCAACTGGTTGCATTTATCGGCAAAAAAAGAACTTCCTTTGGAAACCCAAACCGATAATAACCTCTCGTTTTTAGAACAACCTCAGTACGAGTTGGATGAAGAGCGATTAAAAGCGGTTGTTGCCCTTTGCAAATAAGGACTAGGATTTACTTTTTATTTTTTCAGACCCCTCTTTGTATGTAAAAAACATATTGGCCCAGATTATTTTTGATAATGCGTTGATATAGGGTCCTAAAAATACCAATACGACGCATATTGCAAAGAAAGTTTTAAGGAAAGAAAAGTTAGTTGAAATCCAGTATGTAATAGCAGCGGTTGCAATCATAAGCCCCACGCCAATTCCATAAGCTACATACATGGATCCAAAGTAAAAACTTGGTTCCACACTGTATTGTAAACCACAACAAGTGCATTGCTTTCTTACCTTGGTGAACATTGAAAAATTATAAGGTGATTTTTCAAGAAATTTTCCTTTGTGACACTGGGGACAGCGAATGCATAAAATGCTGTTGAATTTACTCCCTTTAGAAAAAATCATATTGCAAGGTTTTTACAAATGTAAAGGGAATCTTTATTATTTAATTAAGAAAGTATCCTACAATATTTTTATCTTAGTTGATTAATTTAAACGTGTACCATGACACTTGAAGATTTTAAACTAAAAACACCAAATCAACATAAAGAAGCCCTACAACAAGCGATTAAAAACCCAGAAACTTTTTGGGCTGAGATCGCCAATACATTTGAGTGGATAAGCCCATTTGAAAAAGTACTGCAATACAATTGGAATGATACACCCTCGACCGAATGGTTTGCTGGCGGAAAACTCAACATAACAGAAAACTGTTTGGATCGGCATGTTGCCACCGAACCCGATAAACTCGCTCTAATCTGGGAGCCAAATGAGCCCCACGACACTTCAGTTAAATTAACCTACAAAGAGCTTTTAGAAGCAGTTTGTATGTTTGCCAATGGGTTGAAAAACCAAGGTGTTTCAAAAGGTGATCGGGTATGTATTTACCTTCCAATGGTTCCAGAACTTACAATTGCTGTCCTTGCCTGTGCTCGTATAGGTGCTATTCATTCCGTAGTCTTTGCAGGCTTTTCTGCTTCGGCTCTTGCCGCTCGAATTCAAGATTCAGAATGTAGTATGCTCATTACAGCAGATGGTGCCTTTAGAGGGAATAAAACAATCCCACTTAAAGACATTGCAGATGACGCTGTAAAGACTTGTAATTCCGTTAAGAAAACCGTTGTATTACAACACACATTTGAACCTGTTTCATGGAATAATAAACTGGATGTTTGGTGGCATGATTTTATCGAAGGCTTGTCGTCAACTTGTAGACCAGAAGTAATGGATGCAGAAGATGTACTCTTTATTTTATATACTTCAGGGTCAACCGGAAAACCCAAAGGGATGGTGCATACCTGTGGAGGGTATATGGTGTATACCGCTTATAGTTTTATGAATGTATTTCAGTATGAACCGGATGATGTTTATTGGTGTACGGCAGATATCGGCTGGATAACAGGTCATAGTTATATGGTTTATGGTCCTCTTGCCGTTGGGGCTACCTCAGTTCACTTTGAAGGAGTTCCCTCTTATCCCAATTGGAATAGATTTTGGGAGATTTGTGAGAAGTATGAGGTCAATCAATTTTATACTGCACCTACTGCAATTCGAGCTTTGGCGAAACACCCAACGACGCATGTTACCAAGCACGACCTAAGTGCATTAAAAGTTCTTGGATCTGTGGGCGAACCTATAAACGAGGAAGCTTGGAATTGGTATGATACTCATGTAGGTAAAAACCAAGTTCCTATTGTTGATACCTGGTGGCAAACCGAAACGGGGGGAATTTTAATATCGAGTCTTGCTGGTGTTACACCTCAAAAACCTACCTATGCAACCCTTCCTTTACCCGGAATTCAAACAGCTTTGGTGGATGATAAAGGAAAACCTTTAATGGATAAGGAAGCGGAAGGAATTTTAACGGTTAACTTTCCTTGGCCTTCTATCGCTCGAACCATTTGGGGAGATCACAAACGATATCAAGATGTGTATTTTTCTGCTTTTCCCGGCCGCTATTTCCCTGGAGATGGTGCTTCGCGTGATGCAGAAGGGAATTATAGAATTACTGGGAGAGTAGACGATGTGGTTATTGTTTCGGGGCATAACCTTGGAACTGCGCCGATAGAGAACAGTATCAATGAGCATCCAGATGTTGTTGAGAGTGCAGTAGTTGGATATCCTCACGATATTAAAGGGAATGCGCTCATGGCATACGTCATCCTCTATAATAAAACAGAGGACCCGGAGCGATTGATTAAGGAAATTCGAGACCTAATTTCCAATACCATTGGTCCAATTGCCAAGCCCGATCGGGTGCTAATTGTTAGTGGATTACCCAAAACAAGAAGTGGAAAAATTATGCGCCGCATACTTAGAAAATTAGCCTCCAATGAAATGGATCAACTCGGGGATATTTCTACCCTCTTGAATCCCGAAATAGTTGATGAAATAATAAAAGAGTTATCTTAATTATTGAAAAATTATAATCAAAGCGCCAATAGCGGTAAAGAGTAAAATCAACTTCCTATAGGCGTTTTCATTTATCTTTCTAACCAGTTTAACCCCTACATAAAGACCTAGTGCTACAAAAGGAGCGAGGAGTAGGCTTACTTTAAGCGATTCTAATTGAATTGTTTCCCAGACAAAAACATGAAAAGGGAGTTTGAATACATTGATTATAAAATACAACCAGGCAGCCGTTCCAATAAACTCATTCTTGGGTAGTTTTTGAGCCAGAAAATAAAGATTGGTAAATGCACCGGCTAAATTCCCTACCATGGTTGTAAAACCAGCTGTCATTCCTAATGCGCCAGCAAAGCTCCAATGCGTTGGCACAGTTTTATTCTTTTTACGATCCCAAGCATACATAAGAATCACAGATAATAAAATAATAACAGCCATTCCTAAGCGGAAGTTGTTTTCATTGATGTTATAGCCATAAAATACTCCAATAAGGACCCCCAGAATCATCCAGGGAATCATTTTTAGGATATACTTCCATTCACAGAATCTATTGTAATATACAATAGCAAAAAAATCTCCCATAAGCAGTAAGGGCATTAGTATCCCGGTTGATGCCCTTGCGCCATAAACCAAAACTAGGGAAGTAACAATGAATACTGCAATACCTTTGATTCCTGATTTTGAGATACCCAGGAGGAAAGCGGCTAGAGCTGCGAGGTAAAAAGTTGGATGTAATACGATATCTAAAAAGCTAGTGGTTTCGATGGAAATAAATTTCTATAAAAATAAGATATATTAATGATTATGCCTTTTATTTTGTGATATATACAAAGGCAATCCCAAGGTGTTTTGTTAATTTTTAGTGATCTTTGCACAAACTTTTTTTTGAAAAATTTATCAGAAGCGATTCGTTTTATGTTGCTGAGTACACTGTCCTTCGCACTGATGAACGCGCTCATTAAAGAGCTTAATTATTACTCTCCATTTCAGTTGGTTTTTTTTCGATCCATCGGATCACTTGTTTTTACTACCCTCTTTTTAAAACTCAATAAGATTTCATTTCGTGGAAAGAAAATGTCTTTATTGCTCTTTCGAGGAATTGCTGGGGTAATTTCAATGGTTTTGTTTTTTAGCTCAGTACAATATATTTCGGTAGGGTCTGCTGTGACTTTGCGCTATGTTGCTCCTTTATTTGCAGCTATACTGGCGGTTATCTTTTTGAAAGAAAAAATTCTTCCCTTGCAATGGTTTTTCTTTTTGATTGCTTTCATTGGGGTCGTATTGATTAAAGATTTCGACTCTTCAGGGTCGACTGTTGGAGTTGCAATGGCAATAGGAGCTGCATTTTTTAGCTCTATTGTTTATATTTTAATCAGTAAAATCGGGCATCAAGACCATCCTGTAATTGTTGTGCACTATTTTATGGCAATTTCAACTCTGGTAGGAGGTATCGGAACCCTTTTTTATTGGACAGCTCCTCTGAGTCTGACGCATTGGTTGTTGTTATTTTTACTGGGTATTTTTGGCTATTACGGACAATTGTTTATGACTAAAGCGTTCCAGTTTGGTCAAGCCTATATGGTAGCTCCATTCAAATATATTGAGGTTATTTTTACACTTTCATTAGGTGTCTTTTATTTTGAAGAAGTGTATACTTTTTGGAGTTTGTTGGGTACAGCCTTAGTAATTGTTAGCCTTACTTTGAACGTAGTTTACAAAAGTAGAAAGGGTTAGCTCCCAAAGTTTTTAACCCTTTGATTTATTTTTCCTATCTTCATCATCACAANNTTTTCAAATGCATGATTTGAAGTATTTGTTTGCTTACAGCATTCCGTTTTCCGCTTTTTTATCAGTCTATTTCTTAGGCTACTTTTCATTTGGAGCTGTTTTTTATGCCTTTGTGATCATCCCTCTTTTAGAATCGATCATTAAAACTCCTGGGAAAATATATTCTGAAGACGAAAAATCCAGTAGGCTATCGAATATTTTTTTTGATCTTATGCTTTATGGTAATCTACCAATCGTTTTTGGAATTTTAGGTTATGGTTTTTATGTCATTTCTTTGGGAGGTTTATCGACTATGGAAACAGTTGGTGTTGTGTTTTCTTTGGGTATTTTACTGGCAACCAACGCCATTAATGTTGCCCATGAATTGGGACACAGAAAAACACGAATTGAGCAAATGATGTCTAAAGCACTGTTGCTTCCTTGTTTGTACATGCACTTTTATTTAGAACATAATTTTGGACACCATAAGAATGTATCAACTCCAGAAGATCCAGCCACTTCGAAGTACAACCAATCCTTATATCACTTTTGGGTCACTTCGGTACTCAAGCAATATCGAAATGCATGGGCGATACAAATGAGCATGTTGAAGAAGGATAATCGTTCCTTCTTTTCGGTTAAAAATCAAATGCTCTTTTATCTATTCTTTCAGGGCTTATACCTTACTTCCCTCTTTTATTTTTTTGGAAGCTTTGGCCTTGTTGTAGGACTTATCGTTGGGATTATTTCTTTCTTATTTCTTGAAACGATTAATTATATAGAACATTATGGTTTGCTAAGAGAAAAGACCAAATCGGGTCGTTATGAACGTGCACAGACTAAACATTCCTGGAACTCCAATCACCTAATCGGGCGTATTGTTTTATATGAACTTACCCGTCACAGCGATCATCATTTTATAGCTTCAAAAAAGTACCAGGTATTGGAGCATAAGGACGAGAGTCCACAACTTCCTTTTGGATATCCAAGCTGTATAATGCTCGCAATGCTTCCGCCTCTTTGGTTTCATTTAATGAATCCACGGGTGCCAAAAGAGATGATTGCTGCAGCTTAGGCGTTTTTTATTTACCTAATCTAATCTTACAATTCCCCTCTACAAGGACGTAAAGTTTCCTTTTTTTATTGAAAAAATTCCTTGATTTTATGGTGTTCATTTCGCTAATTGCAATACATTTAGTTTAACAAACGACACCAAATCTTTTGGTTAAACATCTGAATAAGTGGCTTCTAAAAGTAAAGTATTCCCTCCTTATTTATCTTCTTTAGGAATTAATAACAGTACTATTTTGTATCAACTTTCGGCAGATGCATTGCAAGAAATCACCCTTCTGTTTACGCTGTACTGCTTATTGAGAAAATGAAAGC
>DLQQ01000078.1 GCA_002477625.1 Candidatus Arcticimaribacter sp. UBA7428 | reverse complement strand
TGTGATCAAATCCAATATTGGTTATGACAGCTAATACAGGGCTGATGATGTTGGTTGCGTCTAACCTCCCCCCTAAGCCAACCTCAACAATGGCAAAATCGATTTGTTGCTCTTTGAAATAGGCAAATGACATTCCAACTGTAAGCTCAAAGAAAGAAAGTTGAGCCTCAAGAAAATAGTCCTTATGCTCTTGAACAAATGAAACGACAAAGGTGGTTTCAATTGCAATACCGTTGATGCGTATGCGTTCAGAAAAATCTTTTAAATGGGGAGAAGTATACAAACCTATTGTATATCCAGCTTCCATCAGTACCGATGTAATCATGTGGGCAGTAGATCCTTTCCCATTAGTCCCTGCAACATGAACAGAAGAAAACGCTTGATGAGGATTCCCTAAATAGGCCATAAAGGCTTGCATTTTCTCCAAGCCAGGCTTATAGGCTGAAGCGCCTTGTCGCTGATACATGGGCAATTGCTTATAGAGCCAAGCTCGAACATCCTCGTATGTATCCAAAATTATTCTCCTAATTTAAAGTTAACAACAACAAAGCCAAGCTGTTTACTCGGTGCATTAGGATCAGAAAACCACTTGTGTAAAAAGGCTGTTTTCTTGGCGGGTTCTAGTAAACAAGGATGGGAGTTTGTGGTACCCTTTACCCCCGGTTCTGCCGCAACTACATTTCCGTTTTTATCAACGGTAATACGGACTACAACAACACCTTCTTGATTGCATTCTTGGGTTACTGATCCTTGGTTCTGAAGGCTTCTTCCATTCAATCCAAAGCCACTTCCTTTCCCACCGAGTCCTGCAGTGCCATAGTAACTACTGGCATACGGATTTCCTTCAACCTTGCCTTTATCTCCTGGGTCTTGATCGTCTCCCTCACCCTCCTGAGTTTCCCCAGACTTATCAGGAGCTTTCAATAAATTCGAGAGTACTTGCTTGGTGGATTTTGAAACCGTTGGTTTGGGAGGTTCTACTTTTTTGACCTCTTCCTGCACCTCTTTAGGGGGAGTTTTCTTTTTTTCTACTTTGGGTTTTGGAGTGGTGTTTGTCTCCTTTTTCACAACAGGAACAGAAGGCTCTTTTTGGGTTGCTACTTTTGGGGTTTGTATTGCTACTGCTTTTGGTGTTGACCTCGGAGCTTGAGTCTTGGGCTGTACTTTTTGTTGCTCCACTTGTTTGGGCGGAAGTTTCGGTTGCGTATTTCCTTGTCCTTGGTTTGTTGTCCCAAAGTTTACTTCCATTCCATAGGAAATAGGTGGATCGAAATACGAAAGGCCTATCCACGAAAAAAATAGTAAGAGCAACAGCGTAATCATACTCGTGAGTAGCGCTGACTTTTTTTTATGTGGTGTGTTTAGAAAACCCATGATCAAATGTTATTGTGCATCGACAGCTAAAACGATTTTAATTGAATTCTGATTGGCTATCCCCATTACATAAACTACTTCTTCAATAGGGACGTTTTGCTCTGCACGTAGAACAATTACTCTAGAGTCTGAAGTACTCAAGATGCTCAGTAGTTGGGCTTGCAAACTGCTTTTGGCAACTAATCTATCGTCGATATAAAAACGCTTACTCTTATTGATAGTCACCGTAATGGTGCTTCTGTTTTCCGTTTTCCCTTTGGCTTGTGGCAATTTAACCTCAATCGTATCAAGTTGTTTGGTCAGCGTAGAAGCAATCATAAAAAAGATGAGCAACAAAAACACAATATCCGTCATAGACGACATATTGAATTCGGGGGTTATTTTATTTCTTCCTTTGAGATTCATTAGGCAGCAGGTTCATTAAGTAAATCTAAAAACTCAAAAGAAATGGCTTCCATTTGATACACAACCTTAGAGGTTTTTGCAACCAAATGATTGAACGTTATGTATCCAATAATTCCAACAATCAATCCCGCTACCGTAGTCGTCATTGCTGTGTACAAGCCATCTGACAATAACTTCATGTCTATATTTCCACCAGCATTCGAAATTTCAAAAATCGATAAAATCATTCCGATTACGGTTCCTAAAAATCCCAGCATGGGCGCAGCTCCAGCAATGGTTGCCAACACGCTTACGTTTCTTTCTAGCTTATACACTTCTAAACGTCCTGCATTTTCAATGGTGGTATTGATGTCTTCTAGGGGCTTTCCAATTCTGGTTATTCCTTTAGCAATCAAACGGGCAACAGGAACATCTTCTTTTAAACACAAGGCTTGAGCGGTTTCAATTTTACCTTGGGAAACAAACAACCGGATTTGATCCATAAAATTATCGTCAATCTTAAGGGCGGAGCGTATAGCAAACCAGCGTTCAAAATAAATGTAAAGTGCTATTATCAATAATAAAAACAGTAGGCCTATAATGAGCTGACCGCCCAAACCTCCGTTTTTAATTAACTCAATAAGAGATAGTGTTTTCTCTGTTCTTAACTCTTCTGTTGCTTGTATAAAAAAAGACATCTTCATTCTGTTGATATAAGGTTTTAACTATAGAACGATAAAGCTGCCAATTAAGTATAAATTACTCAATAAAACCGCGTAATAACATAAAGGTCGTGGAGCCAGAAATAAATCCTAGAAAAGCCAACCACGATATGTTTTTGAAGTACCAGAAGAAATCGATCTTTTCCATCCCCATGGCTACTACTCCCGCGGCAGATCCTATAATCAGGATACTTCCACCGGTACCAGCAGAAAAAGCGATGAAGTGCCATAAAGGATTATCAATTGATTCAGAAAACATTCCAATACTGGCTGCTACTAAGGGTACGTTGTCTATTACGGCCGATCCAATTCCCAATAACATGATCACAATATCCGTATTGGGTATGGCAGTGTTTAGCGTTTCTGCAAAACCAAATAACATTCCTAAAGATTCAAGAGCAGCAACTGCCAATAGAATCCCTAAGAAGAAAAGAATACTCGGTAATTCAATTTTTGAAAGTGATTTGTGAACAGGACTGTGGCTTGATGCTGCATCACTGTCTCCATCTATAGAGGTTATATTAATTTTAGTTGCGCTAAAAATCTCAGCAAAGGTAGAAACAACTGCCAAGGAGAACATCATACCTACATAAGGAGGTAGGTGCGTTAAGGTTTTAAAAACCGGTACAAAAACAATTGCAGCAAGACCTAAATACAACATAATAGAACCGTATTTATGGGCTACTTCTCCCTCTTCATTTTCATTGGCTTCTATCTCCCCTTTGAAAGCTGGTAATAATGAGGCAACAAAAACAGGCACTACCACACAAACCATAGAAGGAATGAATAAATAGGTAATCAATTTCACGGTAGTAACTTTGTTGGCAATCCATAACATGGTGGTGGTCACATCACCAATTGGTGACCAAGCCCCACCAGCATTTGCAGATATAATGATGAGTCCTGCAAACCAAAGCCGTGTATTTCGATCTGCAATTACCTTCTGTAAAATCGTTATTAAAACAATCGTTGCAGTAAGGTTGTCTATGATTGCTGACAATATGAATGCGAGGATGGCAAAAATCCAGAGGAGGGCTTTCTTAGATTTTGTTTTGATGAATGATTTGATGGTAGAAAATCCATTGAAGTAGTCAATGATCTCAACAATAGTCATAGCACCCAAAAGGAAAATTATAATTTCTGCTGTCTTCCCTAAATGGTGTAATAAAATCTCGTCTATATGAGTAGGAACCAATTGCTTTAAATTAGTATCTACCTCAAATACAGGCATGTGGTTTAAAGCAATTATTGCCCAGAGTATAGCCATCATAGCTAAGGCTGGGATTAGTTTATCAATTTTCAACGTATGCTCTAATGTGATTGCCAAATAACCTAAAACAAAAATAGATACTAAAATGATTTCCATGGAGATAAGTATTGAAGCGCTTTTAAAACTAAAAGATTTGAATTTTTTTGTGCAATATTGGGTCTAAAATATAAATTAAATATTAATTAATGCTTAATTATATTCAAATATAACGCCAGTAGAATGGTTGTGTCGTGCACCCGTGACGGAAGCAAAACAATTATCCTCCCCAAGATGTTTTAAAAGTCCTAAAAATCCAAAAATCATTGCCTCTTTATAATCGATCATTAAATCATTTGGAATGCATATTTCAGCTGTACTTATCGTCTGAATTTGTTGCATTAAAAAAAGGTTATGAGTCCCACCACCACTAAATAATACTTTCCCTGACTTCGGCAATACATTCACAAGTTGTCTGGCTAAGTGTACTGAATAGGTATGCATTAAATCCGTGACTTTCTCTTGATCGCAAGCATTGAGAATTGGTGTTAACTGGTCCGTTATCCATTCTACTCCTAAAGATTTTGGAAACTCGAGCTTATAATAAGGCAGGGCATTAAGCTCTTCTAAAAGTGATGGGATCAACAGTCCTTGAGCGGCAATTTTCCCATCAGCATCATAAGGTAAATTCAGTTTTTGCGCGAACGTATTGAAAATTAAGTTGGCGGCAGCCACATCAAAAGCGATGAGTTGATCTTGTTTCAGCAAGCTGACATTAGCAAAACCACCTAAGTTGACACAAGCCTCATATTCCGAAAAAAGATAGTATTCTCCCCCGGGAACCAAAGGAGCTCCTTGGCCACCTAGGGCTACATCCTGAACTCTAAAGTCGCAAACCACTGATGTCTTGAGTAGCGAAGACAATTCCTTTTGATTTCCAATTTGGAATGTAATTCCCTGATCTGGTTTATGGTGTACCGTATGCCCGTGAGAGCAAACAAAATCAATTGTATACCCTGGGTTTTGATTCCTAAAAAGCTGAATCTCTTCCGCTAAATATGTTGTGTAATCTCGATCCAAGACCGCTAAAGCGTCGACCGCTAAATAACGTGCTTCTTCTAATTTTTTTTGCCAAGATTTCGAATAGGATTTTGTTGTAGTTGACACGAAACGATACGACCATTTATCGTCGTTTAAACCAAACTCAACCAAAGCCAAATCCAGTCCGTCAAGAGAGGTCCCAGACATAACTCCTATTACGTAAAAGTGTTCTTTTTTCATCTTGAATTAATTTTCAATTTAGCATAAGCCACGCATTAAACAATAATAAAGGAGACTGAATTTTGAATTAATCCCAAAAATAGGGAGATAATTTAATGAATTCTAAAAAAANNGAATGAGAAAATCAATTCTCTTTAACAAAATGATTTTTTGATGATCCTCATGGCTGGAAGGAATCTAAATGCTTTATTTTTGACACACTAAAAAACCAACGATATATGTTACCAGAAAAACAAGGCTTGTATTCACCTGACTACGAGCATGACAACTGTGGAGCAGGATTTATCTGCAGCCTCAAAGGAAAGAAAACCAACGACATCATTGGTAAAGCCCTCGATATTCTAGTAAAATTAGAACACAGAGGCGCCGTTAGTTCTGATGGCAAAACTGGAGATGGCGCAGGGATTCTAATTGAAATTCCGCATGATTTCATGGTTAAAAATTGTTCTTTCGAACTTCCAGAGGCCCATCAATACGCAGTTGGGATGGTTTTTTTACCTCAAAAAGAAAATCAACGTGAATTCTGCACCAAGCTATTTGAAGAAGAAATTACAAAACAAGGACTATCCATTTTAGGATGGAGAAAGGTTCCTGTAAACCGATCTGT
>DLQQ01000032.1:5914-17023 GCA_002477625.1 Candidatus Arcticimaribacter sp. UBA7428 | reverse complement strand
CGAGCAATACCTTTTGGCTTAGCTAGGTCGATCGTTTCATGTTGAAAACATGAAATCATTGCAATATTGAGTTCATGTAGATCAAGACCCATCTAACAGCTCTCCATTAGAAATCAGAATACTCCCCATGGTAATTAAATCACGAGAAATAGCGAGTTTCGAATAAGCGCTTTCTAGCAACTGCTCATTGAATCGTTCATCATAGATTAGATTGGGCTCTATAATTTCAAACAGGAGTTTATAGTATTCATTTTTAAAACGAATAAATGTAGTTGAGGATAATTTTCCATCTAAAAACCGAGAAAGCTCAGCAGGCTGAAGCAATTTATTGAAATCCAGTTCAGTTTCTGCGTGATCTTGAATCAGCCCAACACGATCTCCCCCTTCATGCTTATAATTTAGAGGTAGAACACCCGTGCTATATATTTCCTTAATGATATTTAAACCAAACTCGAAATGTCTTTTGTAGCGTGAAGAATTTACAGGATATGTAAAATAGGTTGAAAACTTTTGTGTATACATCGCCTCCACCTCTTCAATTACAGCAGTGTTCTGATTAAAATAGGTGGGGATTTCTTTTTTCAGTTGGTCGCGCTCCAACAAAAGTTCTTTTTCTGATTTTAAAATAGCAAAGTCAAAAGGAGCATATAAGTTTTCGTACTCCCAAGTCTGGCCTTTATTGAACTCATATTTAAATTGACCCTTTTTAGGAAAGAAATAAACAATAAACAAGCAGGTAAAGACGAATAAAATCGCCTTATAAATCATGGATTGGTAATTGAAAAACGATTGCAATATTTTTTTCATAAAATCGAAGCCTAACTTTAAAAATCAATTCAGCATACAATACAGTTCAACTGAACTTCAAAGGTAAGAAAATGATTCTTCACACTAATTTTAAATCATCAGCTCTCTGGATGGATTAAAATTGATTATTTTAGCTTCAGTTTTGAATGAGTTCTTATTAATTATACTTTTTGAATTGAAGTACGGTATTTGTCCTTTAGGGATTGTCCCTCTTAGAAATGATTATAATCACGCAAGTGAGCAGGTTTCTCAGCTCCTCTATGGAGATTGTTTTAAAATCATTGATCACAGAAAAGACTGGTTGAAAATAAGAAATCAATGGGATCGTTATGAAGGTTGGATTTGCTCGAACCAATGCATCGAAATTCCAGAAGAAATTTATAAAAACAATTCCGAACTCGAAGTAAAGCATTCAGCCCATCTATTGGACTATGTGAATTTACCGAATTCAGAGTTATTCCCGATCCCACTGGGTAGCGACCTGAGACAGCTTGATGTTTTAAAACATCAATTTGAAGGAGAATTCACCAATTCGCGCGATAAAAGCCAATTGGTTAGAACTGCTTTTGCATACCTACATGCTCCTTATTTGTGGGGTGGAAAAACACCCATGGGTATCGATTGTTCTGGGTTTACTCAAATGGTGTATAAGCTTAATGGGATACAACTGAAAAGAGATGCCTCTCAACAAGCAAAACAAGGGGTAACCCTTAGCTTTATAGAAGAAAGCGAACCCGGAGATCTAGCGTTTTTTGACAATAAAGAAGGGGACATAACGCATGTAGGTATACTGCTACAAGACCACAGGATTATTCATGCCCATGGAAAAGTGCGAATTGATCCAATAGATCAAACCGGTATTTACAACAAAGAAATTCAGAATCATTCCCACAAACTTCGAATGATTAAGAAAATAATATAAGCCTACTGGAAAACAAAAAAACCTTCATTTCTGAAGGTTTTTTTGTTAGGGTATGTGAACTAAAACTATTCGAGTAATTTTTTTATTTCCATAAAACCTTCGTTATTACCTAAAGTTGCATAGATATTCATAAGGGTACGAGCCGCTTCTTGATTAGAATCAGAAATAGAGATGAGCTTTTTGAGAATCGGTACACATTCCGAATAAACACTCTCACGCTTTTCTTTCAATATGTCATACTTTGCGTTATCTGCTCTGGAATTTCCTAAAGAATTCATTTCCTCAACAATTGAGGTTTCATCCTTTAAAATGAGTGCTACCAGATTCAAGTAACCGTCTTCCATTGAAGGATCAAGTTCGATTGCTTTTTCATAGTAAGTTCTTGCTTTTTCATTATCTCCTAAGTCTGCAGTTACTACTCCGAGGTTGTAGTATAAGTTTGCGTTTTCTGGATCTTGTGCAATAGCTTCTCCCATCAAAACTTTGAATTTTTCTTTCTCACCTAATTCAATGTAGATATTCGCTTCGGTTAGAATTAAACCTAAATCATTTGGACTTTCGGCACGAGCAGCTATAACCGCTTCAATTGCTTTCTCTTTTTCTCCTAATTGATTATAAATCAAGGCGATGTTTTTAACAATCTCTGGAAATTTAGATTCTGTATCTTCTGTTCTAAAATTGGTGTAATCTTTAGATTTTTGATAAATAGAATACTCGGATTCTGTAACTTCTATTTCCGTATTGTTTGCCACCTCAGTCACATATCGTTTGGTCGTAATACCAGTGTACTTGATATCCTTTAATATTTGATAGTATTTGAGTGATAATTCATACTCAGATGCATTGACAGCATTTGAAGCTGCATAATAAAGGTAATCAACATTTGCAACAGGATCAATCACATAGGATAAATATAAGTTTTTTGCAGAAGCAATAAATTCTTTGCTTTCAGATTGCTCAATTGCGGCGTTAATTATTTCAGCAACCAAAAGTCTTTTTTGTTCGCTCGTTTTAAAACTTAGTCCTGAATCTTTTTGAGCCAGCTGCAAATAATCATACGAAACTTGATAGTCTTCTTCTGCTAAAGCAATTTGAGAGCGCAAAAGGTTATAAGGCGCAGCATATTTCATTTCAGCTGATTCCAGTAGTGCTTGGTTAGCGTCTAATGAAGCCTTGGCCTCCGATATTTTAGCCGACTTATATAGCTTTTGTGCCTGTTTAAGTTCTTTTTTTTGAGCCCACCCAAGGGTTACCACTAGAGTTAAAAGAAATGTAAAAAAGTGTTTCATGATAGAAATTTTATTATTGTTTGGTTTTATTCAAGATTCGTGCCATCAGTTTCTGAAGTCGGAAGGTCATCCTCAGAAACTTCCGGGATTTCTTCATCATCTTTCATCACTTTAGCTACAGCAGCAATGGTATCGCTTCCTTTAAGGTTAATCAATTTAACCCCTTGAGTAGCTCGTCCCATTACACGTAAATCGGCAACATCCATTCGGATGGCAATTCCCGATTTATTAATAATCATTAGATCATCCAGGTCGCTTACGTTTTTAATCGAAACCAAGTCCCCTGTTTTGTCTGTAATTGATAAGGTCTTTACTCCCTTACCACCTCTATTAGTAGTACGGTAGTCATCCAAGCTAGAACGTTTTCCATAACCGTTCTCAGAAACAACTAAGATTTCGGTTTCAGAGTCACTAACCGATACCATTCCAATTACTTCATCGGAAGGACCATTCAAGGTTATTCCTCGAACTCCCGAAGCATTTCGACCCATAGGCCGTGTTTTATCTTCTTCGAATCGAATGGCTTTCCCCGATTTAACCGCAAGTAAAATTTGACTGTTCCCTGTTGTTAATTTAGCTTCAAGCAATTCATCTTCGTCTTTAATCGTGATGGCATTGATCCCATTAGCTCGGGGTCGTGAATATTGCTCCAATAAGGTTTTTTTAACCTGTCCTTTCTTGGTGGCCATGATTACATAATGACTGTTGATGTATTCTTCATCCTTAAGATCTTGCGTATTGATAAAAGCTTTTACCTTATCATCTTGCTCGATATTAATTAAATTCTGGATGGCTCTCCCTTTAGCGGTTTTAGATCCTTCTGGAATTTCATATACCCGCATCCAGAAACACTTCCCTTTTTGTGTAAAGAACAACATGTATTGGTGGTTTGTTCCAACAAACAAATGCTCTAAAAAGTCTTCATTCCGTGTAGTAGATGCTTTCTGACCTACTCCACCTCTATGCTGTGTTTTATACTCTGAAAGTGGTGTTCGTTTGATATAGCCTGCATGAGAAATTGTAATTACAACTTTCTCATCTGGAATCATATCTTCAATACTGAAGTTACCTCCAGCAAATTCGATTACAGATCTGCGCTCGTCTCCGTATTTGTCTTTGATAACAAGAAGCTCATCGGTTATGATTTGCATTCTACGATCTTTTTTATCTAAGATGTCTTTAAGGTCTTCAATGGTTTTCATTAACTCATTATACTCCGTACGCAATTTATCTTGCTCAAGACCCGTAAGCTGACGTAAGCGCATCTCGACAATTGCCTTGGCTTGAATTTCAGACAACTTGAAATTCTCAATCAATTTGGCCCGAGCTTCGTCTGCATTAGAGGACGAACGAATCAAAGCGATAACCTTGTCTATATTGTCAGAAGCGATAATTAACCCTTCTAATATATGAGCGCGTTCTTCTGCTTTTTTCAATTCATATTTTGTTCTTCGAACAACCACTTCGTGGCGGTGTTCTACAAAATAGTGAATCATTTCTTTCAAATTCAACAACTGCGGTCTCCCATTTACGAGTGCAATATTATTTACGCTAAAAGAAGACTGAAGGGAAGTATACTTGTATAGTTTATTGAGAACTATATTAGGAATAGCGTCGCGTTTTAGAATATAAACTACCCGCATTCCGTTTCTGTCAGACTCATCTCTAATATTCGAGATGCCTTCAATTTTCTTATCGTTGATCAATTCGGCGGTCTTACGGATCATTTCCGCTTTGTTTACCTGAAAAGGAATTTCAGTTACAATAATACATTCGCGGCCTTTTACATCTTCGATATTGGCTTTGGCACGAAGGACTACTCTTCCTCTTCCCGTATGAAAAGCATCGCGAACGCCATCGTAACCATAAATGGTCCCTCCTGTTGGGAAATCCGGTGCTTTGATGGTTTGTATTAATTCGTCAATGGAAATATCATTGTCGTTTATGTACTGAATTGTACCATCGATTACTTCGGTAATATTGTGAGGTGGCATATTGGTTGCCATACCTACCGCAATACCCGAGGCGCCATTGATCAGCAAATTGGGAACACGGGTGGGAAGTACCTTGGGCTCTTTTAATGTATCATCAAAATTCAACTGATGATCTACGGTATCTTTATCGATATCCGCTAGAAGATCCTCTGACATTTTGCGCATACGTGCTTCTGTATAACGCATTGCAGCTGGACTATCACCATCAATGGACCCAAAGTTACCCTGACCATCGACGAGTAAATAGCGTAAACTCCATTCTTGAGCCATACGCACCATTGCATCATATACAGAGGTATCACCGTGGGGGTGATACTTACCAAGTACCTCACCTACAATTCTTGCAGATTTCTTAAAAGCAGTACCGGAACGAATACCCAGTTCGTGCATTCCAAATAAAACGCGTCGATGTACTGGTTTTAAACCATCCCGAACGTCGGGAAGTGCACGTGACACAATGACAGACATTGAATAGTCAATGTAAGCCGATTTCATTTCGTCTTCAATGTTGATGGGTATCAGTTTTTCACCTTCAGCCATAAAAATATTTTTTTTTAATCCTATCAGCTAAAATATGGATTTAAACAAGAAATACGAACCCTTATTAGACTTTTTGTGTTTGAATTTATCAACATTATTGATCTGTAAAAAATGTAAAATTTAACAGCCTGCCGTTTTGGTATTTCAAAAATATTTTGTCTATTAGCTAGTGTACAGAATCGATTGGAATAGTTTTTGACTATTTAATGAAAAAGAAACCGAATAAATATGGATGATAATTTTTCACCTAGAGTAAAAGATGTAATTTCTTTCAGTAAAGAAGAAGCATTGCGCTTAGGACATGATCATATTGGAACGGAGCATCTAATGCTTGGTATTTTAAGAGACGGAGGAGGAAAAGCAATTTCAATTTTCAATGCTATTGATGTAGATCTTGAGAATTTGAGAAGAAAAGTTGAAATCCTGAACCCTGCCCTACTTGACAGTACCGGTCTTGGGAATTCTAAGAAAAATTTACACTTGACACGTCAGGCTGAACGCGCACTCAAAACCACCTTCCTTGAAGCTAAGTTATTTCAAAGTGATTTGATCAATACAGCCCATCTGTTGCTGTGTATTTTGAGAAATGAAAATGACCCAACAACCAAGCTGCTCGAAAAACTAGATATCAATTACGACTTAGTTAAAGAACAATTCAAATTGTTGCTTACTTCCGATAATGAGTATACAGACTTCAACCCTGCTGCCTCTTTTCCAGATGAAAAAGAAGATGAAGCTGGAGATGGTAAAGAAAATCCGTTTGTACCGACTTCAGAATCAGCCAAAGGGAAAAAATCCAAAACACCAGTTTTAGATAATTTTGGAAAAGACATTACGGCGCTCGCTCGTCAAGACAAACTGGACCCTGTAGTTGGTCGTGAAAAAGAAATTGAACGTGTTTCTCAAATTTTGAGTAGACGTAAAAAGAATAACCCCTTACTCATTGGAGAACCCGGAGTTGGTAAATCTGCAATCGCAGAAGGATTAGCCCTTCGTATTATTGAGAAAAAAGTTTCTCGTGTTTTATACGGAAAACGTTTAGTCACTCTCGACTTAGCCAGCTTAGTTGCTGGTACTAAGTATAGAGGACAGTTTGAAGAACGTATGAAAGCAGTGATGAATGAATTGGAAAAGAATGATGACATCATTTTATTCATCGATGAAATTCATACCATTGTTGGTGCTGGAGGAGCAACAGGAAGCTTAGATGCCTCCAATATGTTTAAGCCTGCGCTTGCTAGAGGAGAAATCCAATGCATAGGAGCTACTACCCTCGATGAATACCGCGGAAGTATAGAGAAAGATGGGGCATTGGAACGACGTTTTCAAAAAGTAGTCGTAGAACAAACTACCGAAGAAGAAACCATTGAAATTCTTCAGAACATCAAAGACAAATACGAAAGTCATCACAATGTAACCTATACAGACGAAGCACTGGTTGCCTGTGTTGAACTGACAAGTCGTTATGTTTCCGATCGTTTTCTTCCAGACAAAGCAATTGATGCTTTAGACGAAGCCGGATCACGAGTTCATATCAACAACATGAACGTTCCTCAAGATGTTATTGATCTTGAAGAAGAGTTGGAACGAGTAAAAGAACATAAGAACGACGTAGTTAAAAAACAAAAATACGAGGAAGCCGCTAAACTCAGAGATGATGAAAAAAGAGTAGAGCGTAACCTTTTAACAGCGCAAGAAAAATGGCATGAGGAATCTAAACTGAATCGTGTTGAAGTAACCGAAACGCATATCTCAGACGTAGTCTCAATGATGACGGGTATTCCGGTCAACAAAATTGTGAAGTCTGAGAAAAACAAACTTTCAAAACTTACGGAAATCATAGGTGATAAGCTTATTGGCCAGCAAGATGCCGTTGAAAAAGTGGTTAAAGCCATACAACGTAATCGTGCAGGACTAAAGGCAATAGACAAGCCAATTGGATCCTTTATTTTCTTGGGGCAAACTGGGGTTGGTAAAACACAGTTAGCAAAAATTTTAGCCAGCGAAATGTTTGAATCTGAGGATAATCTGATCCGAATTGACATGAGTGAGTACATGGAAAAATTTGCGATTTCTCGACTCATTGGAGCGCCTCCAGGTTATGTAGGTTATGAAGAAGGTGGGCAGCTGAGCGAAAAAGTAAGACGTAAACCCTATTCGGTGATCTTATTGGATGAAGTAGAAAAAGCGCATCCCGATGTTTTCAATATGCTCCTACAGGTTTTAGACGACGGTTTTTTAACCGATAGTTTAGGTCGAAAGATTAATTTCCAGAACACCATCATCATCATGACTTCCAATATCGGTGCACGACAATTAAAAGATTTTGGCACAGGAGTTGGCTTTTCAACGGCAGCACAAAAAGCACAAACCGATGATATCGAAAGAGGAGTTATCGAAAGCGCATTAAAGAAAACATTTGCACCAGAGTTCCTCAATCGTGTAGACGATATTGTCATCTTCAACGCTTTGGAAAAAGAAGACATCATGAAAATTGTTGATATCGAACTTGAAAAACTACAAATTCGTATAAACAAACTGGGCTACAATATGAGTCTTACCAAAAAAGCTAAAGAATTTATAGGCGAAAAAGGCTTCGATAAAAAGTATGGAGCAAGACCTCTATCACGCGCAATTCAAAAATATCTTGAAGATCTAATTGCTGAAGAAATTGTAAACAGTCGTACGAAAGACGGTGACAAATTTCAGCTCGATTGGGATGGAAAAGAAGAAAAGCTATCTCTTGAAATAAGCGCTTAAATCAAAATAACCGTCGGTTTTTACAATATTCTGTAAAAGCGGCGGTTTTTTTATCCAAAAAAAAGAGCTAATAAGTTTCAAATCAGAACGATTTGAATTATTTTTGCTTTATGAAGTTAATATCCAGCTTGATTTTTGGCTCTTACAAAAACAATACTACTGTATTGACAGGAACTTCTACCTTTATTTCAACTACAGTAATGACCCCGTAGGGGTATTCATTAACATATAATCTGTAGCTCTTGAATTCATTTCAAAAAAATAATAATTATCGTACAACTAAAAACAATTGGTTTTACTCTTGTGTAAAGCAGTTTTTTAGTATCGCACAAAATATTAGCATATGAAAATTCTTAAATTTGGCGGAACATCTGTAGCCAATTCTAAAAACATAGAACAAGTGTCTGACATTGTTGCCTCTCAGGATAAAGACAATGTTGTTGTTGTTTCTGCTCTTGGGGGTATTACCGACTTACTGATGTCGGCTATACAAACTGCTGAAAAAGGAGACCCTGGTTTTACCCAAATCTTAAAAGAAATTGAAGAACGACACTTGGAGCCTATCCGAGCAAGCATACCGCCAGAAAAACAAAGCGGAGTTATCAGCTTTGTAAAAGCAGAACTGAATCGTTTAGAAACCATCTTAGAAGGGGTGATGATGCTCAAGGAAGTTACCCCAAAAGCTACAGCTACAATCACTTCTTACGGAGAACGCTTATCCAGTACTATAATTTTTGAGATCTTCAAAAACAAAGCTTATGATGTGATCTTAAAAGACGGTCGGGATCTTATTGAAACTCAAATTCAAAACAACAGAACGGTTGTAAACTGGGAGGCAACAAGAAGTAAAACAGAAGCATTTTTCAAAAAAAATAAGTCAAAAATCGTTTTAGTACCGGGCTTTGTAGCGCGAGATGCTCAAGGGAATTCAACTACTCTAGGAAGAGGAGGCTCCGATTTTTCTGCTGCCATATTAGCCCATATACTGAATGCCGATGTATTAGAAATATGGACGGATGTAAGTGGCATGTATACCGCAAACCCTTCGTTAGTGAAACAAGCTACTCCAATTGAAAAACTTTCCTATCTCGAAGCCATGGAATTATCCCATTTTGGAGCGAAGGTTATCTTCCCTCCTACACTTCAACCATTGGTAGAAAAACAAATTCCTGTTCGTATTAAAAACACCTTTGCTCCGCAAGACAAGGGTACACTAATTGACCATAGTTCAGCAGAGCGTAACGCTACAGTAGTAAAAGGGATTAGTCATATAGATCAAATTAGTTTGATTAGTTTAGAAGGAAGCGGTATGGTCGGAATTCCTGGATTCTCTAAGCGCTTATTCGAAGTATTGTCAATTGCACATATCAATGTGATTATGATTACCCAGGCATCTTCAGAACACTCCATCTGTATTGCGGTAAGGAATTATGACGACCAAGAAGCCAAGCTAGTTATCGATACAGAATTTGCTTTTGAAATCTCGTTGAACAAGGTTGCCCCGGCACAAATTGAAAATGATCTTGTCAACATTGCCATTGTTGGAGACAATATGAAGAATCATCAGGGTATTAGTGGTAAAATGTTCAGCTCTCTAGGAGCGAACAATGTCAATATTAGAGCGATTGCACAAGGAGCATCGGAACGGAATATCTCGATCATGATCAATAAAAAAGATACACAAAAGGCACTGAATACCTTACATGAAACTTTTTTTGAAAATGACATCAAAGAGCTTAACTTATTTATTATTGGGGTTGGAAATGTAGGCAGCAAGCTTCTAGAGCAAATCCAAAAACAAGAACAATATCTAAAAGATAATCTTTTGCTTCGAATTCGAGTGATCGCAATCTCCAATTCACGCACCATGGTTCTAGGAGAAGATGCTCTTGACCTCAACCAATGGAGCAACACTCTTAAAAAAGGAAAACCGACGAATATCGATCAGTTTTTCGAGCATGCCAAAGGGTTGAATTTACGTAACAGCATCTTTGTAGACAATACCGCAAACGCTGGAATTGCATATGAATACGAACGCTATTTGAATAACAACATTGGAGTAGTTACCTGTAATAAAATTGCATGTGCAGACAGCTTGGAAAACTATATGAGCTTGAAACGATCGTCTCGCAAATACGGAAGTCCATTTCTTTTTGAAACCAATGTAGGTGCAGGATTACCCATAATTGACACCCTCAACAACCTGATTGCTTCTGGGGATCAAGTAGTGAAAATTCAGGCCGTACTTTCTGGAAGTTTAAACTTTGTTTTCAATAACTTCAAAGCGGGTACCTTATTCAAAGATGTAGTGGTTCAAGCCCAGAAAGAGGGTTATACAGAACCAGATCCAAAAATTGACTTAAGCGGTATCGATGTGGCTCGTAAAATCCTAATCCTCGCCCGTGAGAGTGGTTTGAAAATTGAACTAGAAGACATTGAGAATGTTCCTTTTTTACCAAAGGCGTGCTTGGATACTCCAGACAATGAAAGCTTTTTTGAATCCCTTACGGCGCATAAAGATCATTTCGACAAACTGCTCGATGATGCACATTCTAAAAATGCACGCCTGAAATACGTTGCTCAACTAGAAAATGGAAAGGCCAAAGTTGGCTTACAAGAAATTCCAGAAGGACACGATTTTTATAACCTTGAAGGAAGCGATAACATCATCTTATTTTATACCAACCGCTACACAGAACAACCTTTGATTGTCAAAGGTGCTGGTGCTGGTGCTGAAGTGACTGCTTCAGGTATCTTTGCAGACATCATTAGAATTGGAAAACGTTAAGCTATGAAT
>DLQQ01000032.1:3476-5899 GCA_002477625.1 Candidatus Arcticimaribacter sp. UBA7428 | reverse complement strand
AAATTAAAATTTTCTGTCCAGCGAGTGTGGCCAATGTATCTTGTGGCTTCGATGTTCTTGGTTTCTGCCTAGATCCCATTGGAGACGAAATGATAATTCGCAAGACAGCTGAAAAGGGGATTCGAATTACAAAGATAGAAGGTCAAGACTTACCTTTAGAAGCTCATAATAATGTAGCAGGAGTAGCAGGCTTGGCTTTATTAGAAGCACATCCAAGTGCTTTTGGATTTGAAATAGAGATCATAAAAGGCATTAAGGCAGGAAGCGGTATAGGAAGCAGTGCAGCCAGCTCTGCAGGAGCCGTATTCGGAATCAATGAACTTTTAGGGAGACCATTTACGAGGGGCGAATTAATTCAATTTGCAATGAAAGGAGAAGAGCTTGCGAGCGGTACTCCACATGCAGACAATGTAGCTCCAGTTTTATTGGGTGGCTTCACCTTAGTTCGATGCTCTAAAGAACCCGATGTAATTGGCTTACCCAGTCCTTCAGAATTATACGCAACTGTTTTACACCCTAAGATTGAATTAAAAACTTCAGATGCTCGTGCCGTTCTCAAAAAGAACATCATGCTGGAAAAAGCCATTCAACAATGGGGGAATCTTGCCGCATTGGTTAGTGGTTTGTATACAAACGACTACGATTTGATCGGAAGATCGCTTGTTGATGTTGTTATTGAACCGCATCGATCCGCTTTAATTCCTGGCTTTCAAGAATTAAAAAAAGCGGCTACCGATTCGGGTGCGCTCGGAAGCGGGATTTCTGGGTCTGGACCCTCTATGTTTGCACTATCTAGAGGTGAAGCGGCCGCTATTCGTGTAGGCGAAAGCATGCGGCAGGCATTTTTAAAATACAATATTGAATTTGAACTTCATATTTCTAAAATTAATCCAAAAGGAATTCACATTATATCGTCTAAATGATCTACAACAGTTTAAATAAAAAATCCAACCCAGCAGCGTTCCCAGAAGCTGTTGTTCGCGGCATTGCTCCTGACAGAGGCTTATATTTCCCTGAAAAAATACACCGCTTACCCGATGCTTTTTTCGACAATATAGAACAAGAATCTGTTTTTGAAATTGCATTTCAAGCGATTGCTCCTTTTGTTGAAGGAAGTATTCCTGAAAATGAGTTGAGAAAAATCATCGAAGAAACTTTAGATTTTGATTTTCCTGTTGTACCCATTACCGATCAGATCGGAACCTTAGAATTATTTCAAGGTCCTACCCTAGCCTTTAAAGATGTTGGTGCACGCTTTATGGCACGTTGCTTAGGCTATTTTAATAAAGAGAACACTTCACAAAAGATAACGGTCCTTGTTGCAACTTCTGGAGATACTGGTGGAGCTGTTGCCAATGGCTTCCTTGGTGTGCCTGGAATTGAAGTGGTTATTCTCTACCCAAAAGGAAAAGTGAGTGAAGTTCAAGAACAACAACTAACTACCCTTGGCCAAAACATTACTGCCTTAGAAGTGGATGGTGTGTTTGACGACTGCCAAGACATGGTCAAAACAGCATTTCTGGACAAAGACATCACCCAATACAAACAACTTACTTCCGCCAATTCAATCAACATTGCCCGTTGGCTCCCCCAAATGTTCTATTATTTTATCGCCTATAGAACACTTAAGAAAAAGAATAAGCCACTTGTTGTTTCGGTTCCCAGTGGCAATTTCGGGAACATTTGTGCTGGACTTATGGCACGCGAAATTGGCTTGCCCATCGACCATTTCATTGCCAGTACCAACATAAACGATGTTGTTCCAGATTTTTTAACCACAGGCGTATATACTCCTAAAAAATCTTCTCCAACGATTTCAAATGCCATGGATGTTGGAGATCCTTCAAATTTTATTCGCATTCTGAAAATTTTTGGAGATGACTTGGACAATTTGAAAGAAACACTTTCGGGTTATCGTTTTACAGACGATGAAACCCGTGAAGCCCTTAAAGAAATTCACACAACATCAGGCTATGTTGCCGATCCTCATGGTGCTGTTGGTTATTTAGGGCTAAAAGCGTATCTCAAAGACCATCCTGAAAAGTATGGGATTTTCCTTGAGACTGCCCATCCAGTAAAATTCTTAGATACGGTTGAAGACAGTCTGAATATTAAAGTTGACATCCCTGAGCGTCTTAAAGAAACTCTTTCTAAGACCAAAAAGAGTATCCCGATTCAAGATTATCAGGGGCTAAAGGATTTCTTATTGCGCTAAATTATTTTTCTAATTCTGGTAAAAGAAACTGATCCAAAGGACTGGACTCTTTCATCAATTCTTCAATCGCCTCCCAAGAACGAGGTGCATTTGCCGACAAGTTGATTGGTCCATTTTCTGTAATCAAAACATCATCTTCAATGCGGATACCAATTCCCCACCATTTAGGATCACAGGGGCTGTTTTTTGGGATATAAATCCCAGGTTC
>DLQQ01000032.1:0-3308 GCA_002477625.1 Candidatus Arcticimaribacter sp. UBA7428 | reverse complement strand
GTAATACGGGTGATTTGACCTGAAGTACTTCCAATTACTGCAGCTTCTATACCGGCTTCTTGAGCGTCATATACAATTTGATACAGTAGTTTCTGTTCTTCAGAAAAGGTTCCGTCTTTTGGAATTGTTCGGGTGATATCGGCAGTATACCCTTCGTATTCTGCGCCAAGGTCCATCAGCATCAAATCAGTATCCATACCAACTTCGTCGTTCTCAATATAATGCAATACACATGCGTTAGACCCAGCCCCGACTATGGAGGGGTAGCCTTCGTAAGCTGCTCCGTATTTTTTAAATACAAATTCGTGAATACCTTGAATTTCTCGTTCAGACATATCGGGTCGCATGGCCTTCATTACCTCGCGTTGTCCAACTACCGAAATACCGATTGCCTTTTTCAATAAAGCAATTTCTTCAACGGTCTTTACCTCACGCTGATCCCCTAGAAGTTGTCCCAAGAGTTCGATATCAAAATATTGATCTTTTAAAAGAAAGGCTACTTGCATTTTTAAATCCTCAGGAACTTCTAAAGTAGATGTTTCTAAAAAGTTTTTAATGGCTGGATCCTCGGCAATGGATTCATTTCTCCCCGCATACCACTTAATTTCATTTTTAAGAGCTTCCACATCTTCTTTGCCAACCGTACGTATACTTTTTAGGAGTCGTTGGCGTAAGCGATTAAAATCTTGTGGGTAATTTATGTTTTCCTTAAACGTTCGCTGCAAATCGTACAGGTCATAGGGATCGGTCTTATCGTCACGTACATCGTTTTTGAATTCAAAAATCAAGACCTCTTCAAAAGAGGTAAAGTTGGTTTGGTTTTTAATGAATTCCGATCGCAGCAATACCCGATCGACACCCAAGACCTTCGCTCCTTCTACTCCTAAACGATAACCATTCCACTGTTCTTTACTAGGGTTGCGTTCTTGTACAAAAAGTTGATCAACGTACTGCCCCTGCTCGTCTTGTAGTGGGTTTTTATAAACAACCAAAACAGCTTGTGGCTCTTTAAAGCCCGTTAGATAATAAAAATTAGGATCGGGATGATATACATAATCTACATCATTTGCACGATTTCGTACGGGATTGGAAAATAAAACAGCAACGCTATTTGCAGGCATTTTAGCCCGTAAAGCGTCTCGTTTCGATTTATGAAATTCCGGTGTTAATACAGCCTCTTGTGCAACAAGTGGCGACCACAAAAAAGCAAGTAGGGAATAAAATAAGATTAATTTACGCATATTCATTTTAATTTTGAGCATCTAAAATAAGTTAAAAACAACTTACCTTTACGCTCAAATATACTATTAAAATAAAATGTTAAAAACCACACTTTACGATACGCATGTTGCATTGGGAGCCAAAATGGTCTCTTTTGGAGGTTTTCTGATGCCCGTTCAATATGAAGGCGTCACCAAAGAACACCTTTGCGTTCGAGGTGGAGTCGGAGTTTTTGATGTTTCTCATATGGGAGAGTTTTTTGTGGAAGGTCCCCAAGCACTCCCCTTTTTACAATACCTGTGCAGTAACGATATCGAAAAGTTAGTGCCTGGAAAGGCTCAATACAACTACCTTCCAAATGCAACCGGCGGGGTAGTCGACGATCTGATCGTATATCAATTGGATGAAGAGCGTTATTTATTAGTAGTCAACGCTTCGAATATTGAAAAAGATTGGAATTGGATAAGCAAGCAGAATGAAGCCTTTGGTGCTACAATCCGCAATGCTTCTGAAGAATACGCTTTACTCGCTATTCAGGGGCCTAAAGCAATTGAAGCAATGCAGGCTTTAACCGATAGTACACTAGCCGAACTCCCCTACTACGCTCATCAAACGGCTACTTTTGCTGGAATAGCGGATGTCATAATAGCCACAACAGGATACACGGGTTCCGGTGGATTAGAATTATACATACCCACCACACAGGTTCAGGAGGTTTGGGAGGCTGTATTTAAAGCTGGAGAAGCCTTTGGAATCGCTCCTATTGGATTAGCCGCTCGAGACACCCTCCGACTCGAAATGGGTTATTGCTTATACGGGAACGAATTAAACGAAGATCAATCGCCAATCGTAGCAGGATTAGGATGGGTCACACGACCACAAACAAATTTCATCAACTCCGAAGCACTTGGAAAAGAAAAAACAGAGGGGACATCAAACAAATTGGTTGGATTTGAACTTCAAGAACGAGGAATTCCAAGAACGGGGCATCAACTTTTTGATTCAGCCGGAAACCAAATTGGTGGCGTAACATCGGGAACCCAAGCACCAAGCCTTGGAAAGGGTATTGGATTGGGCTACGTACCGAAGGAGTTTAGTGCTATTGGATCAAAAATTCAACTTCAAGTTCGCAACAAAATGCTTGCAGCAACCGTAGTCTCTTTACCTTTTTATAGGGCTTAATCGTTTTACGTTTTGAAAAAAATACTAATTCTTGGTGGAAGTGGTTTTATAGGTAACTGTTTGTACAGAGAATTGTACCCTTACTTCAACCTTTTTGGAACCTATTGCAGTGCCAGTCGTTTTTCGAAACAAAAGAATTTTTTTTATTATAACCTAGAAGATGACAACGTTTTAACAGTTGTTAAAAAAGTAAAACCCCAACTAATAATTTCCTGCTTAAGAGGCCCCTTTGAAGCCCAAGTTGCTTGCCACAAAGACCTCGTCGAATACATCCAAGATTTCGATTGCCGCCTGATGTTTATTTCTTCAACCAATGTGTTTGATGCATTTGAGCATTATCCCTCTTATGAATTTGACAAAACCCTATCTGAAAGTCCCTACGGGCGCTTTAAAATAAAAATAGAAAACAGCTTATTGAGTTTAGCACCCAGTAAGTACGTCATTGCTCGCTTACCCATGGTATTTGGTACCAATGCACCACGAACAAGAGAAATAGAAGCACAAGTTGCCTCGGGTACGCCCATTGAAGTTTTTCCAAACACCATTGTCAATGTAACCAGTGACCGAAAGTTAAGTCAGCAAATCCATTACATCATCAATCAAAAATTAACAGGCATTTTCCACCTCGGAAGTTCTGACTTGATTACCCATTTCGATTTCATCAAACGAATTGTTTCTAGAAGGAAATTGAAGGGAGCGGTTTTTAAACAAATTTTCACAACCAATCAAATGCGCTATTTGGTTGCCCTTCCAAAAGAAAATAAGCTCCCACCCCATTTACATGTTTCCTATGAATCCATCTTAGAAGATTTATATTTACCCTAAAGAGGTTTCTAAAAGCCCTATACTTTTTTATATTTGTAATCATACAAAAAAACTACAATGGGAAGAGCCTTTGAATTTAG
>DLQQ01000007.1:1521-3428 GCA_002477625.1 Candidatus Arcticimaribacter sp. UBA7428 | reverse complement strand
AATACTGGTGGGAGCGTTTGTGTCCAGGGTAGCGTATATTGTTTTAAAAAGTTCTGAGGAATTGGAAGTACTCTTTTGTTGGGAAGTGCGAATGCAATTCTCAATCAATAACTGTGAACTGGATCGTAAGGTGTAGCCTTCAATATTGGTACTGTATAGAACATTTGTCTCTCGTTTCTCAATATTGATTTGCACCTTACTGTACTCGATCGAAGGACCATTCATTAAAGTAGAGTCCAGCGGAGCTTTGTATATATGGGTCAAGGCTCCTGGGTTCTTACCAACCTTGGTAACACAAAGCAAACTTTCAACATCAGGAGCTCCAGAAAGCAAGTTGCTAATGTCTGCGGTCAACCTTTTGTTTAGCAATTTTATTTCTTTAAAAACTTCATTGTTGGTCAACTCGCTGGTTAATGTATTTGCATCATTGATTTGAATGACCCAACTGCTGTTTTGTGGAATCCAATCGATTAATTCACTTGGTTTGGAGCTTATTGGATTACAGTTCCACAAAATAAGAGCTAAACTCAATAATGAAAACAGCGGTAATCCTTTTTTAAAAAAGTGAAACAAATTCGTGTGGTTCATATGTGTTTTTATAAAATTCAAAAATAAGAAACTCAGAAATCAATTTAAAGCTGTTCGGGTAGTAATCTGAAAGTTTTTCTATGATGAGCAGTAATACCCACTGAACCGATAGCCTCCCGATGTTTTTTGGTAGGATATCCTTTATTGTTTTTCCAGTCGTATTGCGGGTGCTTCTGATCGAGTGCTACCATGAGATCATCTCGATAGGTTTTTGCGAGTATTGAAGCAGCAGCAATATTTTGATATTTTCCATCGCCCTTTATGATGCATTGGTGTGGAATTTTTTTGAATGGGTGGAAACGATTTCCATCGACCAGTATATGCGTTGGTAGGGGATCGAGTTTATGGATGGCCTTGTGCATAGCTTTTATAGCGGCATTAAGGATGTTGATTTTATCTACTTCTTTTGGGGTGCAATGCGCTACAGCGAAAGCAAGCGCACTTTTTTCAATAATGGTTCTGAGGTATTGCCGTTGTTTTTCGGTCAATTTTTTAGAATCATTCAGCAAAGGTTCATTAAAGTTGGGAGGGAGTATCACAGCCGCAGCAGTAACAGGCCCTGCAAGGCATCCACGACCAGCTTCATCTGTCCCCGCTTCTAATCCGTCGAGTAATTGTAGGCTTAACACGTTTTATATTTTAATATTCTCAATTCAAATTACTTACAATTATTTAACTTCGCAATCAAAATTACACCCTTTCATGACCCAAAGACTCTTTTTTCTATTTTTTTTATTGAGTAGCACTCTTGTTTTTGCTCAGGGCTTATCGGGTACTAACTACCAAAAAAAATATAACAGTAAAGGAAAAAGCGCTGTTGGATCCGATAGCCGGCCTAGCCTACAAAACGAATTCGATTCAATAAAAGTTAAAGACTCTATCGTCGGAGATTCTATTTCCATAGACATGTACAGAATCTATACTGTAGATCGAGACTCTACCTATGTAGATACTACCTTGACCGTGCAGAAAGAATATAAAATGAATTTTCTGCGCAGAGATTATTTTGAATTATTACCTTTTTCTAATACGGGACACGCTTTTTCTAATACGGGATATGATTTTACAGAAAAATCTTTGCTGCCTAGTTTAGGAGCAAATTCTAAGCACTTTGCTTATATAGAAGCTTCAGAGGCGCTCTACTATCAAGTTCCAACTCCGATTACGGAACTTTTTTTTAGAACCACTTTTGAACAAGGACAAATGGCGCAAACGACCATCGCAGTTAATTTGAGTCCTCAGTTCAATTTTGCATTCACCTATAAAGGGGTTCGCTCTCTGGGGAAGTATGTCAATTTGCGTTCTGCAAACGAACGCTT
>DLQQ01000007.1:1025-1404 GCA_002477625.1 Candidatus Arcticimaribacter sp. UBA7428 | reverse complement strand
AGGGTATTCTTCTTTTTGAAACGGCAGATCCCGACTTTTTAGACCGTTCGGTTTTGGATGTTCGAATCAAAACAGCCGACAATATACTGGCAGGGAAACGCTCCTTTATAGATCATCACTTTAATTTAGTTCCATCCAAAGACTCCGTTCGAACGAAATTACTCCTAGGACATCGGTTTTTAAATGAATCTCGCTATTACAATTATAACGACTCTGGAGGCAGTGATCATTTTGGTGATCTGGTAATAGGAAGATCGAGAATAAGTGACCGAGCAAAGCTTAAAAGAATTAAAAATCAAATTTACACTGAATTCAACACTCCTTTTACAGGGGAGCTTCGTGCAGGAATAGCAGCAGTTCAATCCAATTATTTCTTTGG
>DLQQ01000007.1:0-946 GCA_002477625.1 Candidatus Arcticimaribacter sp. UBA7428 | reverse complement strand
GATGCGAGCTACCCTTCAGAAAAGCACCGGTGGAAGTTTATTGAGTGACGAAATTGGTGTAAAAGCCCGCTATGAATTCCCCAACAAGGCCGCTTTTACGGCTCAGACAAGCTTTAGGAATCAAAGCCCCGATTTTAATTTTCAACTTTATAAGAGTGATTATCAAAGTTACAACTGGTACAATCCTAATTTAGAGAATCAAAAAACAGTACATTTCTCTGTAAACCTCGAACACCCTTGGCTCGGGAGTCTTTATGCGCATTGGCAACAACTCACCAACTACACTTATTATAACACCACATCGTTTCAGCCTGGTTACGAAGACCCCAATGTCGACAAGGAGAGTATTCTTTATAGACCCCCAGATGATGTTTATTTAGCCGCCCCTGCACAGGCAGACGAGGTCCTTGATTATATCAAGATCCGATACCGTTCGGAATATAAGCTCGGAAACTTCGCAATGACCAACACCATGCAATATCAAAATGTTGCTAGTGATGCACAGGCCATTCAAGATTCTTTAGTCTCGCAACCCCTAAACGTCCCCAAATGGAATTTGAGAACCACCCTGAGCTTTAGTCGCGATATTTTTAAGAAAGCCATGTACTTGCAAACGGGGGTTACCGGGCATTACTTTACAAAATACTATGCCGATCGTTACAACCCTCTATTAGGTGATTTCTCTAGACAAAGCGACGTTTTGATTGGGGACTTCCCTAGGATCGATTTTTTCATCAATGGAAAAGTGCAACAAACCCGACTTTTTTTAAAGGCCGAACACATCAATACGCTCTTTACTGATCCAAATTATTTTAGTGCCCCAGGTTATCCCTACCGCGATTTTGTTGTACGTTTTGGTTTGGTTTGGAATTTCTTCCAATAGCTGAGGTTTGTATTGACTTCTTATCTATTACTCTTCCCTATCCGACAGAGCCTTGCACTAACG
>DLQQ01000030.1:6730-10303 GCA_002477625.1 Candidatus Arcticimaribacter sp. UBA7428 | reverse complement strand
GAAGCAGCAGACATCCAGTCGGCCGCTGTAGCCATTCCATTAGCGATGGGCGAAACACCTTCGCCTGCAACATAAAATTCTTTGGTTGAAGAGGCTCTAGACCAAATTGCAATTCCTATATAGAGGGTAAAGGTTATTCCAACCATTATCCAAATCCACAGTTGTTGTTCCATAACTATTCTAAAGTTTTATCGTCTAAGCGGTTCATTAAAAAGACATACAAAAAAATTAAAGCAACAAAAACATAAATCGATCCTTGTTGCGCAAACCAAAAGCCGAGTTTGAAGCCGCCAATTTGAAATTGATTCATGAAATCAACAAACAAAATTCCAAATCCAAAAGAAACCAAAAACCATATACTGAGAAGAATACTCAGGTATTTTAGATTGGTTCTCCAATAGGTATTATCAGGCTTTTCCATAAACAATTTTATTAATGTTAATTTGCAGCTTCAAAGTACTAAATAGAACTGGTTTTATTTGGATCTTAGCTTAAATATGAAAAAACAAAAACCCGTATCATGAAAATAAATATTTTCTTATTAATGATGAATCTAATGAGTATAAATCTTGCAGCACAGGTATATACTTTTAGCTCCGAGTCTGACGGACAATCCATAACACATAAAATTTTCAAGGACTCCGAATACCTCATTCAAACACAATACGAAACCGATTCAAAGATTTTTGTTAGTACGCGTGGGGGTTTTTATAAGTTGAAGGGCGAAGAGATTCAGATTCTTTTCGAGTTCAATTCAAATTACAGCTTAGATAGTCTTAAATCAATAAGCATTGTACCCTCGGCTTGGAAGTTAATTTCTGCAGCAGAACAAATTCATTCAGGGAAATGGCTGATGGCTGGAAGGGTAAAAGCGGAAGGAGAGAAAAGACGCAACATCAACGGAGCGCGAAAAACCTTGAAATTTTTATTGGACGGACATTTCCAATGGACAGCTTTCAACACAGAAACTTTTCAATTTTTTGGCTCAGGTGGAGGAACCTATTCCGCAAAAGAAGGAGACTATATAGAAACCATTGGCTATTTTTCTAGAGACAACTCCCGAGTTGGTGCGGTGCTTCCTTTTCGGTATGATATAAAAGGGATGGATTGGTATCATCAAGGATTGAACAGCAAAGGAAAACCGATGCATGAAATATGGACTAAAAGGGTAAATTAAATTTTAGACTTATTTCCTTCCTCATCAATCGCAACAAAAACAATATCGCAGGCGCAATTTTGTTTTTTAATTTTCTCGATCAACCCTTCACTCGACACGTTTACATGGATGCGAAGAGAGGTGTTTCCAATTTTTATAATTTCCGCATCAAGTAGCACAAGATCACCAATGTGAATGGGTTCCAAAAACTCTATGTCATCAACGAATTTAGTCACGCAATATTTTCCAGAATATTGAACGGATAGTGCATAACCAACTTCATCAATCCATTTCATTACTTTCCCTCCATGAACATTTCCCCTGTAATTTGCATCAGATGGTTCCGCTAGGAAAGACATTTCTAATTTCATTTTTCGCATACTTAAAGGTAGTGGTTTTTTATGATCTCTGTGACTTTAAGCACAAAATTGGCTGATTTGCAACACTTTTGCGCTTGAATGTATATCTTTACTTGTATATGAAATACACTATATTTTTATTATTACCCTGGTTGCTTATGGCACAAACTGAAGAACAAGCCTACGAAGTTATACAAACTAAATCCGATTTCGAAATCCGATACTATCCATCCGTTATGATGGCTGCCTATGTTTCTAGCTCAAATGATTCTTCCGGATTCCGCTCCTTGTTTCGCTATATTTCCGGCTCAAATCAATCTCAGACCAAGATCGCAATGACCACTCCAGTTCATATGGAAAAACAGGAACAAGGGAGTTCGATGGCCTTTGTTTTGCCAAAAAAATTTGATTCTAAATCCACACCGCTTCCCAGTGATTCTCAAGTGAAAGTTTACGAGGCAAAAGGAGGCTATTACGCCTCGATACGCTATTCGGGTTACACCAATGAATCAAAAGAAAAAAACTACACCAAACAGCTGAAAGCAAGTCTGGAAAAAGAGGGGATTGAGATCGCTGGATCACCGAAAGTCTTTGTCTACAACAGCCCCTTTAGCTTCCTCAACAGGCGCAATGAAGTTTCATTCCCAATTGTCTGGAAGGAGTAATTAAATATATTCTTGTTTTGTCTGTGTCAATGGAGTTTCCACATCTCCTGTGTGCTTCGTACTAGCAGGTTCAAAGAGTAAAAGCCACACTTCCTCATCAGCGATTGGTTTATGTGGAACGCCTCTGGGGATAATGAGAATTTCCCCTTCATTCAGCACTACTGTCTCATTTTCAAACACCAGCTTTAGTGTGCCTTTGATGATCAGGAAAAGTTCTTCTTCATTTGCATGGTCATGCCATACAAATGCGCCTTTAACCTTTGCAATTTTAACCTGCTGACCGTTCATTTCCCCCAAAACTTTGGGGTTCCAATGATCGTTAAAAAGGCTAAACTTTTCTTCTAAATTAATTTTTTTCATCAAAATCTAAGACTTTATTAGGGTTATGGAATCGTTTGCTATTAGGGAAACTAATTCAAGTTTTCCTTCTTCATACATTTTCGGAAGATCGTGTAAAGGAGTATTTTTTGGCGCTGTATAATTTTCATAATCCTGAAATACAAGACCTTCGATTGCTCGTCGATTTATAGCGACGCGGAAACGAACTCCACCTGCATTGGTATGGTATTGATATGCTAAGTAATCTAGTGTTTTGATCTCTTTATCGAACCAATAGCGAAAAGTGTCTTGATGATCAACACCTCCATTTTCGGAAGTAAAATATACGCCTACTTTTTGATAGGTTCTTCCACTGATTTGTTCGGTATCCATTAAAGTTTTAATTGCCCCAGGATCTTTTAGACTGAGCGGAAGTCTGAAAAAGTAAAGAACAGAGTTTAGCGATTCTGAATAAATAAGCGCTATTGAATCGGAGAGTGCTACTTTTTCGCCAGCAAGGGTTCTTTGAAAACCATTTTTGGAATGCAGCAGATCGAGAATATTAGGAGTTGTATTTTTTCTTCGAGTATAAACCAATCCTTGCTTATCTTGTGTTTGTGAATACCGATAATTTCTGAATTGGAATTCAATAGCTTTTTTATTGAACTCATTCATTCCGTGTGCTTCAACGGAAGCTTCAATAAGTGCTTCGGCCGAAAGGTTTTTCGAATTCTGACAAGCCAAAAGGAGGAACAGAGAAATGGTAAATACTGAAGGGTAAAGCGATTTCATAGATTTGGTTTTAATGAAAGACTAGGTGCAAGGTAAGTAAACTTATGAAGAGTAAAACCCCCCAAAACGTATGCTTAGGGGAAGCAGCTTTGAACAGACCACTGATCGAAACAATTCGATTTTGGTTGCCTAAAAGGGAGATTGATAATCCCGTAAAAATCACCCAAAAAGCACGAACAAAGTAATTCATTTCTGGAAATATCAGTTGCAATAGGATGTTAACGGGAACGGTAATTAAGAACGCTACAAGAATTAGTTTTGCTTTAGGTTTTACAATTAAAAC
>DLQQ01000030.1:0-6577 GCA_002477625.1 Candidatus Arcticimaribacter sp. UBA7428 | reverse complement strand
CTTATTTTTTCTTTATCGTTGGCTCTAGGATTCAAATAGGTTGCATAAATGTCAACAGACCAAAGAGTAGCCAAGGAGTTGAAGGTCGAGTCTACAGTACTCATCAAGGAAGCAAATAGACCGCATAAAATAATGCCCTTTACGCCTACAGGCAAGTAGGTTTTAACCAAATAAGGAAAAGCTAAATCGGGCTCACCCAGGCTGTCACCAAGAATTCCGTAGAGCGCAATTCCAGGGACAACAATCAGCACAGCCATCAAATATTTTATTAAACCGCCAACCATCAAGCCAGTTTGAGCATGTGCTACGCTCTTCGCTGCTAGAGCGCGTTGCATTACCGTTTGATTGGCGCACCAATAGTTGATGTTGAGAAAGAACAAACCAAAGAGATGAGTCCAAGGAAGCGTTTCGTGGGAGGCGGGTAGATGCAAATGCATCTTTTCGGGAGTTTTGATATACAGTTGTTCCCAACCTCCTAAATGATAAACCGCTGTTAGACAAACTACAACACCTCCGATTAATAAAATCCCAAATTGGAGGATATCGGTTTTCACTACGGCACTCAGTCCTCCGTGATAGGTATAGATTGCAGAGAATACGCCTAAAATTAAAATCAAAATTCCAATGCGAATGACCCTATTGGAATGGATGAAGGCAAGCTGTTCACCAAAGACCATGTCCGCTGCATAGGCTCCCCAAAAAAGAGCTGCTCCGAGGGTTATTGTTGCAAAAAGGCTGATGTTTGCCAAGGAATAAAATAGAGCTACGCGCGCTCCTAATTTATTCTTAATGAACTGACTAATGGTTGTAATTTTTTCTTTAAGAAAAAGAGGGACAAAGACAAACGTTCCGAGTAAAATTCCTTGTACTGCGTTGATTTCTAAATTTGCCTGTGCCAGTCCATAGAGGTAGGCAGAACCCATCATTCCTAAAAACTGATAGCCTTGGATATTGGTTGCTATTGTTGAAAGCGCAATAGAATACCAGGGAAGGTTTCTTGAACTCAGGAAGTAATCCTCTGCCGTAGCGTTTGCGTTTGTTTTTCCTTTTAAAGCAATAAAAAGAATTAAACCAAAGTATCCCAGAACGATAACAAAGTCGATCATAAATTAGTTTCTTGGCCCTTTTTCTAAAGGGGTATTGGGTGCTTCTTTGGGTATTCTACCCATGACTTCTGGAAGAGAAACCGTTTTCAAACGCGGTAATACAAGTTTTGCAAAATAGTCAGCTTCTTGTTTGTGAGGATAGCCCGAGAAAATAAAAGAGCGGATTCCCATTTTAATATACCGTTGAATTTTATCATACACTTGATCTGGGTTTCCAACAATTGCTGCGCCACAACCTGATCGAGCCAAGCCAATTCCAGTCCATAAATTTGGCTCTACAAAATAATCTTCATCAGCTGAATCTCTCAGTTCTGACTGCCTAGAAACGCCTAAAGATTTTGCGTCTTGTGCGCGGTTTCGAATTTCATCTCCTTGGTTTAGATCAAGTTCTGAAATCAGATATTGCGCATAGGCTTTGGCTTCTTCTTCGGTTTCACGGACAATCACATGTACTCGTAAGCCAAATAAAACCGTTCTTCCAAAGCCAGCAGCTTGATTTGTCATGGTGTTCATTAGGCTTTGGAGTTTATCTTCTGTTTCGGGCCACATTAAATACACGTCACAATGTTCTGCACAAAGCGCTACCCCATCGGGTGAGTATCCTCCAAAGTACAACAGTGGCCCTCCATTTTGTTGATAGGGTTTTACAGGAGCCGCCGAAAGTTTTATTTGGTAGAATTCCCCTTGAAAATCTATTTCCTCTTGAGTCCAGGCTTGTTTCAATAGTGTAATAACTTCTCTCGATCGAGCGTAGCGTTGGGAGCTGGAGAGTTCCGTACCCGGTAAATCCGATGAAATGATGTTGATGGTAAGCCTTCCCTTTAGGATATGGTCTAGAGTAGCCAGTGCACGGGCAAGCATGGGCGGGTAAACTTCTCCACAACGGATGGCCGTAAGCAGGTTAATCTGATGTGTCAACGGCGCCATTGCTGAGGCAAAGGTTAAGGTGTCTTGACCTACTTGATAAGAAGAAGGACACAAAATATTTCTAAACCCCAAACTATCCGCAGTTGTTACAATATCAGAGGTGTTCTCCCAATTGCTTTTAAAGGCTGGATTTCTATGCCCTAAAAAATCATCATCTCCATCACATAGAGGAGCAAACCAAGAAATTTCAGCTCCTTCAAAAACGGGTAGTTTTCGTATTGTTTTTATTTCGCTCATTTAAAATAGTATGCAACAAGTTAACTAAGAATTATTTGCCTGCACAAGATTTCAAGGGGAATCTTATTTTTCCGCTTCTTTTGGCTTCTCAAAAAGGAAAATCTTTTCAATGGGAAGTTTAAATAATTGAGAGATTAAAAAAGTTGTTGGTAGACTTGGGTCAAACTTTTCTTTTTCAATTGCATTGATTGTTTGTCTTGAAACTCCAATGATTGAAGCGAGTTCTTCTTGAGTTAAATTTTTTTCAGCACGCAGAACCTTTAATCTATTTTTCATTTGTACTTTCTATTGTTTATAATCGTTGCTACGAAATAGGTGATTCCGATAAATAAAACCAAGACGCTAATTTCTGCATCCCCTGAAATTATATTCTTTTGATCAAGTAGCGAATAACTCAGTCCTACAATTACTGCCAGAACAAGGGTTAAACTCATTGATTCGAGATGAATTTTTTTCTGTAATTCATCTCCGCTGTTAATGAATTTTCTGTTTGCTAGAATCATTCGGATTCCAAGAATAAGATTAGCAATTATGGCTAGAAGGGTACCTATTGACTCTTCACTCCATAAAAATTGAGGTCCAAATGTTGCTATTGCCATGGATAGGATCCAGGCAAATGTCCATAGTCTAAGTTCTTTTGTATTGTTCATATAAGGTTAAGTTTTATTTACATTATGTAAAGTTTATTTTACAAATGTAATCAAAAAAATGTAAAGTCTTATTTACATTTAAGGAATTATTCAAAAAAAACCCTTCAGATTATTGAAGGGTTTTTTGAGGGTTTAATGTATTATAGCGGTAACCAAAGCTTAATCTTAAAATGTTAATCTGATACAAAGATACACTTTTTAGCTAAAAAATCTTAAGAAAACAATCAGATTCTTATTGTATATGATTGAAAACAGCATAAAAGCTGTTTTAATTTATTAAGAATATACATTTTATCACCTCCCCAATACCAGATAATATGAATTGTAGCAGGCCCCTCGTAAGTAAAAAATTTGAAGTAGGAAGACATCCTGTCTGTTAAACAATAATGCTTTAATTTTAATGCTGCTTTTATATCGAATAAGTCATTCCTTACTAATTCATAAAATTCAAGTAGTTTTGTCTTATGAGAAAGAAAATAATTGTGACGGGGGGTTGCGGCTATATTGGCTCCCATACGGTTATTGAATTGATTGAAAGTGGATATGATGTGCTAGTTTTTGATAATCTTTCCAATTCAACAGAAGCTTCCTTGGATCGTATTAAGCAAATTACAGGAACACGCCCAGCTTTTTTTCAGATAGATTTATCAGATGCTAAAGAAACCAACAGGTGCTTTAAACAACATCAAGATGCACAGGCGGTAATCCATTTTGCAGCACATAAAGCCGTGGGAGAATCGGTTACAGATCCTTTAAAGTACTATCAAAATAATTTGTTTGCACTGATTAATACACTTACATCTCAAAGAGAAAATGGGATTAATAAATTTATTTTTTCTTCATCGGCTACGGTTTATGGAGATCCAGATCATTTGCCAGTTACCGAAGAAAGCGAACTTAAACGCGCTTCATCTCCCTATGGAAATTCTAAAAAAATTGGCGAAGAAATATTAGAAGACCTCATAAAATCTGATTTAACTTTCTCTGCAATATCGTTGCGTTATTTCAACCCAATTGGAGCACATGCTTCTGGTTTTATTGGCGAAATACCATCGGGAATTCCAAACAACCTAATGCCTTATATAACTCAAACTGCTGCAGGTATTCGAGAGCAGTTATTGCTTTATGGAAACGACTATCCAACTCCAGATGGAACAGCAATTCGCGATTATATTCATGTTGTAGATTTGGCTCAAGCACATGTTGTGGCACTTAAAAGACTTTTAGAGCAACAACAAGAAAGTCCGTTAGAGGTTTTTAATTTAGGAACAGCAAAAGGCTATTCGGTGCTTGAAGTAATCCATTCGTTTGAGTCAGTTTCTCAAGTAAAATTGAATTACAAACTAACGGATAGAAGAGCAGGAGATATTGCTTCACTCTACGCTGCAACTGAACAAGCCGAAAATAAACTCGGTTGGAAGGCTCAAAAAGGGCTTGATGAAATGATGCGTTCCTCTTGGGCGTGGGAACAATATTATAGGAGAAAGCAAAAATAAGGCATTACATATTTATCCAGATACTTTTTCTTTTTCAATTCCCGAATTGACTACCTTGTAGTTTAGTTCCGAGATGGAGTGAAAACAAATAGAATGAAGCAGAAAACTCAAGATAAAATCAAACGTTTTTCGATCCTAGATCGAGAAGATCAACTCCATAAAGCAAAAACAACCCCTTTTGATTTAATTATTATTGGAGGAGGGGTTACCGGAGCTGGTGTCGCTTTAGACGCTTCTTCAAGAGGATTGAATGTATGTTTAATTGAAAAAAATGATTTTGCCTCTGGGACAAGTTCTAAGTCAACCAAACTGATTCATGGCGGCTTGCGTTACCTTAAACAATTTGAAATTGGCTTGGTACGAGAGTCGGGTTCTGAGCGAGCTATTGTCCATAAGCTTGCACCCCATTTAGTAGTTCCTGAGAAAATGTTATTACCGCTGATTAGGGGAGGAACCTATGGCAAGTGGATGACATCGATTGGTCTCAAAGTGTATGATTTACTGGCCAGCGTTGGCGGACAAGATCGAAGAAGAATGCTAGGGAAAAAGAAAACCCTACTCAAAGAACCCCTCCTAAACAAGGATTCTGTTTTGGGAAGTGGATACTATGCAGAATATCGAACCGACGACGGAAGGCTAACTTTAGAAATTCTAAAGAAAGCAAACGAATTTGGAGCTACAATACTCAATTATTGCGAGATGAATTCATTGGATTATGATGCAAACGGCCGAATTGAAAAGCTCAATTGTATTGACCACAATACTGGGAATACATTTCAAATAAAAGGCACCGCTTATGTTTCGGCAGCTGGACCTTGGGTCGATACCGTTCGTAAAAAAGACAATTCGATAAACAATAAATTCTTACACCTCACCAAAGGGATTCACATAGTGTTTCCTTATGATAAGCTACCCATTAAACAGTCGGTGTATTTTGACGTTGAAGATGGGAGAATGATTTTTGCAATTCCACGGGGCAGAACAACCTATGTCGGGACTACGGACACGAATTATTACGGAACCTTGGATCGGGTTGTTGCAACAAAAGCCGATGCAGAATATTTACTGAAGGGAACCAACCATACCTTTCAAGGGCTTAAGCTAAGCTTAGATGATATTGAGTCCAATTGGATTGGACTAAGACCTTTGATTCATGAAGTAGGGAAAGATCCTTCAGAACTCTCTAGAAAAGATGAGCTCTTCCTGTCAAAAAGTGGCTTAATTTCTATTGCTGGAGGAAAGTTAACGGGTTATCGTAAAATGGCAGATCGAGTTCTTGCTGCGGCTTCAAAACAACTGTCCCCCACTCAAAAGAAAAAACTTAAACCCTCATTTACTAAAAAAATCCCCTTGGTTTCACCAGCCATTAAAACAAGTAAAGCGGTAGTTGCTTATCAAGAGGAATTGAAAGGACAGTTAGCTGCCTTAGGAATAACAGACCCCTATATGTCATGGTATCTGTGTACAACCTATGGTAAAAATGCAGACTTAATTCTTGATAAAAAACCTGCTTTTAAAGATGGATCTACGCAAGAGCAATTGATTCGTGCTGAATTGTGGTATTGCATTCAACACGAAATGACCAATAGCCTTGCGGATTTTTTTGTTCGCAGAACCGCCAGATTGTATTTTGATATTGCTAGTGTTACCCAATTTATGGAAATCATCCTACAAGACTGTATCCTGTATCTAGATTGGAATGAAAAACGAGTTGCTTTGGAGCAAAAAATAATGACTGAATTAATTCAAGATGCAACAGTGTATTACGATAAGGAATTTGAGTAGCATCCTATTATTGAATCTCAAATAAAAATCACATGAAAAAATTAGTAGTAGTATTCGTACTTTTTTTTTGTTCTTTCACCTCTTTTGCTCAGGAAGTAAGCACCTATTATCTGATCCGACATGCAGAGAAAGACCGATCGGATAAAACCAATTCCAATCCAGAGTTAACGGATCTGGGTCACCAACGTGCGCTGAGGTGGAGCTCCGTTTTTGAAAATGTAACTTTTGATGTGGTTTATTCAACAAACTATTTAAGAACTATTGCTACGGCAAAACCAACGGCATCTGCAAAAGGATTGGAAATTCAGTTTTATAATCCGAGGGAACTCTATTCAAAAGATTTTCAGCAAGAAACCTTGGGAAAAACCGTTTTGGT
>DLQQ01000052.1 GCA_002477625.1 Candidatus Arcticimaribacter sp. UBA7428 | reverse complement strand
GAAGGTATTATTACACTATAAACAAACAAAAATTTCAGTAATTCTTTAAAATACATTATTTTGCAAGGAATTACCCAACAATCCATCAAAACACTTCATGGAAGCACTACAATATAACTCAGAACGCAAGCCTTTAATTATTCCCGAATATGGAAGACATCTTCATATTATGGTAGATCAAATGTTAGCAACCGAAGATCGAGAAGAACGAAACAAAAAAGCCAAAGCCATTATTGGGGTGATGGGAAATTTGAATCCACATCTTCGAGATGTACCCGATTTTCAACATAAATTATGGGATCAGCTGTTCATTATGTCCGATTTCAATTTGGATGTAGATTGTCCTTACGAAAAGCCGCTTCGCGAGCTGCTAGAAGAACGTCCACAACCCTTGACTTATCCCCAAAACTTTCCTAAATATCGCTTTTACGGCAACAACATCAAGAATATGATTGATGTGGCTCGAAATTGGGAAGCTGGTGAAATGAAAGATGCATTGGTTTTCAATATTGCTAACCACATGAAAAAATGCTTCTTGAGTTGGAATAAAGACACGGTTGATGATGAAGTTATCTTCAATCATTTGAGCGAACTTTCTGAAAAAACATTGGTGGTAAATCTCGAGTATTTACCGCTTACGGAAACTACTGAGTTTTTGAAATCCAAACCCAAAAATGGTAACGGTCCCAAAAGTAACCAAATGGTAAAACCAAAAAAAGCGAACCGAAATAATCGTAAACGTTACTAATAAAATGGGATCATTTATTATAGAAGGGGGACAGCGCCTTAAGGGTGAAATTACACCACAAGGTGCAAAAAATGAGGTCTTACAAATATTATGTGCTGTTTTATTAACTCCCGAGCGCGTTACTATTAGTAATATACCTGATATTATTGATGTCAACAAGCTCATTCAACTGCTTCGTAATTTTGGAGTGAAAGTGGAACAGATTTCTTCTGGTAGCTATGCATTTCAAGCGGATGAAATTAACTTAGACTATCTTTGTTCTGATCAATATAAAATAGACGGTAGGGGTTTACGGGGTTCAATCATGCTGGTTGGTCCACTTTTAGCTCGCTGTGGAAAAGGAAGTATTCCTCGACCTGGGGGTGACAAAATTGGAAGAAGACGATTGGATACGCACTTTGAAGGCTTGATCAATCTAGGAGCCCGTTTTAATTATAGTCGGGAAGAACATTTTTATACAGTTGAAGCCGAGCAACTTATTGGTACTTCTATGTTGTTGGATGAGGCCTCGGTAACGGGAACTGCCAATATCGTGATGGCCGCAGTTTTAGCAAAAGGTGAAACTACCATATACAACGCAGCCTGCGAACCTTACCTGCAGCAGTTGTGCTCCATGTTGAATCGTATGGGGGCTAAAATCAGTGGAATTGGTTCAAATTTATTGACTATTGAAGGAGTATCGGATCTGATGGGAACCGAACACCGTGTATTGCCCGACATGGTCGAAATTGGAAGTTGGATTGGTTTAGCTGCCCTTACAAGAAGTAAGTTGACTATCAAAAACGTACAATGGGAATATTTGGGACAAATTCCTTCTGTATTCAGAAAATTAGGACTAACCATTGAACGCCAGGGAGACGACATTCATATTCCAGCCCATACCGATGGTTACGAAATACAAAACTATATCGACGGTTCTATATTAACTGTTGCCGATGCTCCATGGCCCGGATTTACCCCTGACTTACTGAGTATCGTATTGGTTGTAGCTACGCAAGCACGTGGAAGTGTTTTGATTCATCAAAAAATGTTTGAAAGCAGGTTATTCTTTACGGATAAACTCATCGATATGGGAGCTAAGATTATCCTTTGCGACCCGCATCGCGCTTCCATTATTGGGCATGGTTTTGAATCTAATTTAAAAGCAGCTACGCTGACGTCACCTGATATTCGAGCAGGAATATCGTTGCTGATAGCTGCCCTATCTGCCGAAGGAACCAGTACAATTCATAACATCGAGCAAATTGATCGAGGATATGAAAAAATTGTAGAACGTCTTCAAGCAATTGGAGCTAAAATAACACGTGTATAACCGCTTAAGGTTGCCTCAAATTGTATCGTAAAACACCCCTTTTCTTGTTCGTTTTTCTTCTTGGACTTGCTGTGCTCAATGCCCAGTACATACTTCAAGGTCAAGTTGTTGATGCGTTTACAAAAGACCCCTTACCCTTTGTAAATATTGGGGTATTAAAAAAAGAGCTTGGAACCGTTTCGAATGAAGATGGCTTTTTCTTTTTAGAAGTTCCAGATGTATATGCAACTGAGACGCTTCGTCTTTCAATGATTGGCTTTGATACACGTGATTTTCAAGTTGCCGAATTAGAAACGATCTTATTATCTAACAACACCCTAGTTCTTGCAGAGCAAACTACTTTTCTAGAGGAGGTCGTATTAACTGCTGAGAAAAATTGGGATACCCGTATTTCTGGGAATTCTTCAACCTCAAAATTATTGATCACAGGTTTTACTTCCAATCAACTGGGGAATGAAATTGCACTTTTTGTAAAAGTTAAAAAAACACCTGCCTATATAGACGGCATTCAATTTTCTGTAGTCGAAAACATATATCCAGAAGTACGCTTTCGAGTCAATGTATATTCTAGTACTTATCGTTTTCCAGATAAAAATATTTTAAAGGAGAACATCTTCGTTACCCTTAAACAGTCTGAAGGCTTAATTTCTGTTGATCTGAAGGAATACGACGTCCTAGTAGAGGATGATGTTTTTATTTCTTTGGAATGGATTGACGAAGACTTGGGTTCTGAGGGCTTGTGGTTTTCTGCTGGAGTATTTGGAAAGTCAATCTATGCTAGAAGCACAAGCCATGCGGAGTGGAAAAAGCAAAGAGGTTTGAGTTTGGGCATGTCAGTTACCCTAAGAGAAGCTGCTAAATAGCTTAAGAATACATTTTTTTGATGACCTTAATCGAATCCTTGATAATTTGAGTCAATACCTTTAAATCGATATGTTCAATTTTCTTGAAATAGAGACATCCTTTGCTTAGTTTGTATTTGCCAAGCCCGTCAAAATTCAGATCTTCATGCGATAGATCACACATCAAATAAACAGTTAGTGCATTTTTTCTTGATGAAAAGCCTGTAAGAAACCAGTCGCCTTCACGTCCACTTTTGTACTTGTAGTGATAATCTCCAAAACCAATGATGCTGGTGCCCCAGAGTTTTGGTTCCTCTGAAGTTATTTTGGACATCAAGTCAACAAGGGTAAAGCTGTCGTTTCTTTTTTGTTCGGGTTCTATTTGATCTAAAAAAAGAGAAACGCTGTTGTCCGTACGTTGGGTTTTGTTCTTTTTCATAGGAAGGATGTTTAAGTAAAATTCCTAATGATAACCTTTTCTAACGCTGTAAAAGACTAGGTTACTGTCCTCAATATACAAAATTTATCGTTTCGATACTTTGTTGTTGCTGATCCCACGCTGTCTGCTGCAACGAAAACGATCGACATCCATACCGCGTGATTTTCTGTGTTTTGTTTTTCTTCCTTGCACACGAGCGCGCCATAATCTGAAACTGGTTGGTTTCATTTCTTGTCGCATCAACGTTATTACTTCTTGTTCTTTGATTCCGAATTGATCCTTTATTGCATCAAAAGGAGTACGATCTTCCCACGCCATTTCTATGATTCTGTCCAGCTCACGATCGTTAAAATTGTATTCTTTTTTCATAATTATTGGATGCTTTTTCTATTGGATAGGGTATGTCGTTTTAAAATGCGTTTGCTTTCCTGATACACCAAGGGTTCTTTTTGCATGTTCCATAAAATGTCACTGGCATGTTTTCTACTTGCGTCTAAAGCAACTATTGGACTTGGGTAATCTACTGTTGGGGTAAAACCATACATTACTTCTTCAAATGCGGTTATTGCCCAAGGAGTATGCACCAAACTATCCGGTAAGGACTGTAGTTCAGGAACCCACTTTTTAGTAAAAATGCCTAAGGGATCATGTTCAATACCGTTTTTTACAGGATTATAAATACGCAAGGTGTTGATGCCCGTTTCTCCAGCTTGCATTTGGAGTTGTGGAAAATGAATTCCGGGTTCAAAATCTAAAAATTCACGGGCTAAAAAACCCGATGCTGCCTGCCAAGGTTGCCATAATTGATGCACAAAAAAGGAAACTACTAGAGCCCGCATGCGGAAATTCAAATAACCCGTAGCAACCAAGCAACGCATAGAAGCATCGACAATTGGAATTCCGGTTTGCCCTTTTTCCCAGGCATCGATTCGTTCTTTTATAATTGGCTTAGACAAACGATGATAGCCTTTGTTCACCGAGACGAACTCCATAGAACATTCCATTTCAAATTTCTGAATGAAGTGCGCTTGCCAGCGCAGGCGCGACTCAAATGCTCGCAGTCCGTTACTGGAGTTTCCTTTACCTTTTTCTCCTTCTGTTCGTTGAAGAACCTCACGCATCGAAAGGTTTCCATAGGCTAGATAAGGCGATAGTCTACTACAACTCTTTCTCGCTAAATCGGGCTTGGAAATATGTTTTTGGTATTGATAATGCCGATCTTTAAAAAAGGAATCGAGATAACGCCGTCCTTGACTGCTCCCACCAAACTGAACGTTGCTGTTGTTTTTGGTTATAAGTTTGGGAGTCGGTATGCTACGACTCAATTCCGCTATTTTTTCTTGCTCTAAAAATGAAGCTTCTTTATTTGGAAAAGGATGTTGTTGCTCATTCATAGACTTTGTCCAATTGACCAGCCATTGTTTTCGATTTTTCATCCCTCTAAATACACCTTGTTGGGTGTGTTCTTTCCAATAAATCTGCTTGCTATCTGTCCACTTTTTAATTTCTTTGTCCCGCTCAAAAGTTACACGTAGACCAGTTTCTTGATGCGAATAGATACGCTCTATTGTATAAGAATCATTTATTTTACAAAAAACGTCCATTGTGACTCCTTGGATAACCAGAACTTTAGTGTTGAATTGCTCAAGCTTCTGGTTCATATCGACTAAAGACTGTTTTATGAAATCAAAGTGTCGCGCACTATAATGCGGGTCTTGTGCCAATGCAGTTTCAAAAACATATACAAGGAGTACTTTTTTATTTTCTTTCAACGCTGCATGAAGCGGTGCATGATCATGCAACCGAAGATCGCGTTTCAACCAAACGATACCGATAGGAGGTCTTTTAGTAAGCATCTGGATTTTTTATGATGTTATAGGCTCGCTCTTTGATTGAAGCTAGTTCCTCTACGGGTATTTTTTCAAGTAAACGCAACATCATTGCCATCCGATTGTTCTTGGCAAAATGTTCTTTCTTGTCATCCAAAAAGTTCCAATACAAACTGTTGAATGGGCAGGCGGTGTCTCCTAAGCGCTGTTTTTTGTCATAACTACAACTTGTGCAATAGTTACTCATTTTGTTTATATACGCTGCAGCAGACACATAGGGCTTAGTGGCTACAATACTGCCATCTGCCCATTGACTCATGCCTCTGGTGTTTGGAAGTTGTACCCATTCTATTGCATCTGCATAAATCCCCAAGTACCATTCGTCTACTGCATCTGGATGTACCTGCGCTAGTAAGGCAAAGTTTCCCGTTATCATCAGACGTTGAATGTGGTGGGCATACGCATGGTCCAGCGAATTGTTTACGCTGTGGCTCAGGCAATTCATTTTTGTTTTACCGGTCCAATAAAAATCAGGGAGGGGGTTAGTGTTTTTAAGGACATTCAGTGTTTTGTACTGGGGCATTTCTTTCCAGTAAATCCCGCGTATATATTCCCTCCAACCAATAATTTGTCGAACAAAACCTTCTACTTGAGACAACTGAATCTCCTCTTCATTTTGGTGATAATACGCGATCACCTTTTCAACGACCTCTAGAGGACTGATGAGTTTTACATTCAAAGCAAAGGAAATTCTGGAATGAAAAAGATTTTCTTCCTCCGTATGCATCGCATCTTGATAGTCACCAAAGTGAACCAAAAGATTTTCGCAGAAATAGTGTAATTGCTCCAAGGCCTCCTCTCGGGATGAGGGAAACAAAAAGTGATCTTCATTGAAATTACCTAAGGTTTTTACACCAAAGCTTTCAATCATTTCTTTGATTTCAAGAAGTTGTTCTATTTTGGGAAGATAGGGTTCGGGTATCGTTGGAGTTCCTTTCCATTTGTTTCGGTTGTTCTTGTCGAAATTCCATTGCCCGCCTACTGGTTGTCCGTCTTCAACCAGAATATCGAATTGCTTACGCATATTGCGGTAAAAAAATTCCATGAGGAATTGCTTTTTCCCTTCAAAAAATTCAGTCAATGCTGTTCTACTGGTCATAAAATGTTCAGTATCTACAACTGAACTAGCAACCTTAGAAGCCGAACAGAAATCCGATAACTGTTGATCCAAGCGGTGTTCATCTGGAAATTGGTATTCGAATTGAACAGCCTTGTACTGTTTAAAAATGAACTCTAGATTTAAATTTAAATTTTGAGTATTTTCAGAATCGCTCAGTTTGAAGTAATGGGTTTGATGCCCAAACTGCTTCAATTTGTGATTGAAGTTGCGCATGGCTGCAAAAAAAGCGATCACTTTCTGGATGTGATGTTTTACATAGTTTGTTTCTTGTTCCATCTCCATCAAAACGTAGACTACAGAATCGTCAACAGTTTGAAACCATGAATGCTGTGCATTGAGTTGATCCCCTAAGATTAGTCGTATGATCATTCAAATAAATTTTGCTGGTTCCAAAGCTGTTGAAACGTTCCGTTTGTATCGTAGCGTTCGGCTTGAGACCGAATGTTGAATTTTCGATCTCGAGGATCATTTCCTACACCAGCAACATACATCCAGTTGCCGTAGTTGCTGTGAACATCATAATCGATCAGCTGAGATTCAAAATAGGCTGCTCCCATACGCCAATCCATATAAATTTCTTTTGCAAAAAAAGAAGCTACATTCTGTCTGCCTCTGTTGCTCATCCATCCTGTTTTTTTTAGTTCCAGCATATTGGCGTTGACAAAAGGTTCTTTGGTTTTTCCTTGTACCCAATTTTGAAATACCTCAGGACTGTTTTCCCATTCATAACGTTTATTTAAAATACCACCTAAATGAAAAATTGCATCCTGATGTTTTAGAGAAATAAACTTAAAATAATCGCGCCAAATCAACTCGAAGATCAGCCAATAAGTAGATTGGTTTTTTTTAATCTCAGATTCATATTTACGTACCTCCCAATAAATTTCACGTGCCGATAGCGAACCATTCCCTAGCCAAGCTGAAAGTTTAGAACTGTAGTCTAACCCAAGAAGTCCGTTGCGGGTATTCTTATAATAGGAAAGTTTTTTAGACCCCCAAAAGTAGTGTGCTATGCGCTCTTTAGCTGCTTTACTTCCCCCTTTGAATGGGAAAGCTGAATTGGGATGCGAACTGATTTCATTCAGCCCAAGATCCGATAGAGACGGACAGGCAAAGGTTTCTTGTAAGGCATTTGAAGTTTCTTGACGTTCCACTTCGGGATAACAGGCTCGAACTGCAATATTTTTTTCACACTGTTTTCTGAAGTTGGTGAATACTTCTGGCAATTGATCTAGGGACATAGGAACATCTTCTGGATGGAATAGAAACTGATCATAAGCTGCGTGTATTTCTACTGAGTTAGGAAGGTTGCTTCTTAACCGTTCTTCCGTTTCTCTTTCTTCTTTTGTCCACTCTTTTTGAAAATAAAGGACCTCTATTTTTTCTGACTCAATCCAGTGTGGAATGCGCTCCAAAGGATCGTTATGTTCGATGATGAGGCTGATGTTTTTTGCTGCTAAATCGAGTTGTAATTGTTGAACAGTTTCAATCAGAAATTGAGCCCGAAAAGATTCTGTTTTTTTAAAACCCCAGGAGGTGATCGAAAATTGCTTAGGATCAAAACTGTAATAGGCTATGATTTTTTCATAACTTTTTGAGGCATGAAAAAGACCGTAATGATCGGATATTCTCAAATCATTACGAAACCAAACGAGTGCTGTTCCTTTTACTTTTTGCATTTTTTACTACAGTAGATTACTTGTTCCCAATCGCGTTCCCATTTTTTTCGCCAGCTAAACGGTCGTTCACAACTGGGACATATTTTAGTAGGCAAATTTATTTTTTTTACTCCTTTCACGTTCTGTTTAAAGCACTTTTATAGGTAGTTAAACATCGTTCTCGAGCAAATTTATGATCAACAATAGGCTGTGGATAGTTTAGTTCTTGAAAATCGGGAACCCATTTTTCAATATACTGCTGCTGTTTATCAAATTTTTTGATTTGTTCTATGGGATTAAAAATCCTGAAGTAGGGCGCAGCATCTACACCACAACCAGCTACCCATTGCCAATTACCGACATTACTCGATTGTTCATAGTCGAGTAGTTTTTCAGCAAAATAGGCCTCTCCCCAGCGCCAATCGATGAGCAGGTGCTTACACAAAAAGCTTCCGACGAGCATACGAACACGGTTGTGCATAAACCCCGTTGCATTGAGTTCTCTCATGCCAGCATCAACAAAGTGATAGCCCGTTGTTCCGTTGCACCATCTGTCGAATTCTTCTTCATTATTCCTCCATTCAATTCGTTCGTATTGCGGCTTAAAGCATTGTGAGATCGTATGCGGAAAATGCCATAAAATTTGCATAAAAAATTCCCTCCAAATTAATTCTTTTAAAAAGGTGATTTCCTTTTCTTTACTCGCTTCAGCTGCCATCTTACGAATACTCAATGTACCAAACCTAAGGTGTGCTCCAGTTCTCGAAGTCTGGTCTAAGGCTGGATAATTGCGCGTTGCTTCATAATTCCGAATGATGGCAGAGTTGAGTTGATATTTTGGATAGGGAATTGAAGAAGCTTCAAAACCCAGCTCACTTAGTTTTAATGTTGGCTGTACTATGGGCGCGAGCTTGTCTAGGTGCTTTTCAGATGGGAAGTTTTGAATACCCTCAGAATGCATCTTTGCCAACCATTTTTTTGAAAAAGGCGTATAAACTCTGTAAGCTGTACCGTCATCCTTAACCACTTCTGCCTTTTCAAAAATCACCTGATCCTTGTAGGTCTCAAATTGGATTTCTTTTGTGGTCAAAAATTGTTTTATTTCCTCGTCTCGCTTTTGAGCATAGGGTTCGTAATCGTGGTTGGCAATTACTTTCACGATGGCGTGTTTTTCTAATAGGTGTTCAAAAACGGCCTTGGGTTTTCCATGATACATTCCAACATTGCATCGGTTCCCCTTCATTGTATCCGTTATTTCACCTAAAGCCGCATGAATCATTGCTAAGCGAGCATCACTTTTACTTGGTAGCTTTTCTAATATATCAGTATCAAAAATGAAAATGGGTAGCACTTTATTGCCTGAGGTTAATGCATGATAGAGTCCAGCATTATCATCAACACGCAAATCTCTTCTAAACCAAAATATCGTATGCTGTTCCAAAAATTAGTTTGTTTTTAAATTTCCTATTCCTCCGTCTACATGCAAAATTTGACCCGTCATCCATTGACTTTCATCACTCAATAAAAATTTTGCACTATTGGCTAAATCCTGTGCTGAACCAACAAATTTTAGTGGATGGCGTTCGTTTGCTTTCTCTAATTTTGTTTCGTTGTTTAGAAACTTGTCTGCAAGTGGTGTTTTTGTCAGCGAAGGAGCAATAGCGTTAACTCTAAATTTAGGAGCATATTCAGCTGCCAAAGATTTGGTTAAGCCTTCAATTGCCCCTTTTGCCGCCGCTACAGAAGCATGAAAAGGCATCCCAGTTTGAACGGCTACGGTACTAAAGAACACAATACTTGCTTGTGGGCTATGTAGTAAATTCTTTAAAACTGTTTGTAAACTTTTAACAGCTCCTAATACATTTATCTCAAAATCCTTTTGAAAGGTTTCGGGCTTAAGACCTTTAAATGGACGTAAGTTGATGCTGCCCGGACAATACACAAAACCATCCAATTGATCGGGGAGCTGGGTAGTGTCCAAAACATCTGATGTTGCATCAAATGGAATGTAGGTTACTTTTTGGGTGTCTAAGCCTTCAGAAGTTCTGTTGGCTACAAAAAGCTGGTTACTGTCTTGAAGTAATTCGACTAGGGCTTTTCCAATTCCAGAAGTTCCCCCTATAATGAGTATGTTTTTATTCATTTATTGTTTTTTATAAGTTCCGAAGAGCTCAATGAGTTTATTGTATCGGTAAGTAAAAATTTCATTTAGTTTTCTTTTGACTAAGATAGGGTGTGCAAGGCGCCCTAAAATTCCAAAGGGTAGTTTGTAGTCGATGATATCAATCATTTCGACACCGCCTTTTATTTCTTTAATAAAATGCTTGTGATGCCAGAGTGCATAGGGTCCAAAACGCTGTTCATCTACAAAATATTTTTGATCTTCTACATGGGTGATTTCGGTTACCCAACCCGTACGTATGCCCAATACTGGAGTCACCGTGTATTTTATAATTTGTCCCGCATACATTTTAGATTCATGCCCTTCTAATATCTTAAAACCCATATAATCAGGGGTGATGGTTTTTAGATTCCCTGGATCACTCAAAAAGTCCCAAGCCTCTGAAACTGATATGGGTAGTTTTTGAATGGTCTTTTTTCGATAAATCTTCATGTATTTTTTTTATTTTTGATAAAGATACATAATGTTTAATTATCCATTAAAATAGTTAAACAAAAATTAAACTCTTTATCCACAATCCATCCAAGAAAATAATTCAATACAAATTCATACATTTGATGAATAAACAAAAATAGAAGTCTATGAAAAACACACTATTATCCCTTATCTTTTTGGTGGGTGCATTCGCATCAGCGCAAGTACAGACACCACAACCGAGCCCTACTGCTCAACTATCTCAAACGGTAGGTTTGACAGAAGTTACTGTGAAGTATTCACGTCCAAGTAAAAAAGGTCGTGATATTTTCGGCGCTTTAGTTCCTTTTGGAGAAATCTGGAGAACAGGAGCGAATCAAAATACAATCATCAGTTTTAGTGATGCAGTTACCATTGCTGATCAAGAAATTGCTGCCGGTGAGTATGCAATCTATACCCGTCCTGGAAAAGCAACTTGGGAAGTTTTCTTTTATAAAGAAACAACTAATTGGGGTACTCCTGGAGCATGGGATGCCGCAAAAGTAGCTGCAACGGTAGAAGTAGCAGCTGTAGATACAGACAATATTGAATCTTTTGAAATTTGGATTTCAAAACTCCACAACAACGGTGCAACTTTGAATATCGGATGGAGTACTACTATGGTTTCTGTTCCTTTTGGAGTTCCTACTGTAGCTAAGGCAACTGCTTCTATTAAAGAAGCAATGAAAAATGATCCTAAAGATCGGGACTACTACAATGCAGCCGTTTACTATTTGCAAGAAGGTCAAGACCTAAACCAAGCTAAGGAATGGATCGCTAAAGCAGTAGCTGCAAACGGAGAGGCCTATTGGTACCTTCGTCAGCAGTCACTAATCCTAGCTGGATTGAACGACCTTGACGGCGCTATAGCCGCTGCAAAATCTTCATTAGAATTTGCTACTAAAGCGGGTAATACAGATTATATTACATTGAATGAAGCTTCTATAGCGGAATGGTCTAAAAAATAGGTATTCCTAAATACCAACACTAAATAAACCTTGCTTCGGCAGGGTTTTTTTATTTTATTTTTAACGGTTTTCCTTATTCATTTCCCAACGATTAACTTCTTGCTCAAATTTGATGGCACCGGGTGTGGTTCTGTAGGTTCTGGTTTTTGTAAAACCCAACTGGGATAGAATTGCATTTGGTGCTGGGTTGAGCCCATAAGGTTCACAGATCAAGATTTTTAATTTAAAACATTCAAAATAGTAAGGAATGCATTGGTTTAAAAACTCCAAACCCAGCCCTTTTTTTCTTGCATTCGGATTCCAAAGGTGTAAATGCATATGGGCTTCTTTTCCATATTCTAAAAAGGTGAGGTTGGAATGCCCCACGGGTATCCCGTTTTGTACCCAAACTAAATAGAATAATTTTTTTTCTTTTAGGGGTAAGCCAATTTCTTTTTCAAGGGTCTGAGCCCATGCAGTTTTGTTGGGTAGTTTATCTGGGTCGGCGCCCATTCCTCTCAAAAATTCTGGAGAAGCAGTAAAAAATAGGAGATAATTAAAGGAACCTCTTCTTTGGCAAGGGGGCGTACCTGAACTGTTTTATTCGATTGGTGCTGCATCATAAACGATTACTTTTTCCCAAAGGTGTTCGGCTTCGGCAACAAACGCCAAGTGTGTAGGGTCGATCTGGTAGGCAGCTTCTGCGGCTGCATCGGCAAAGGTCATCTGATAGAAGTAGGTAAAACTTGGATCGACTTCACCACGAGCTTCTGTGTTGGCTGGTTTTCCTAAATACCCACTGATTTTTTGTGGGTTGTTTGCAATGAGTTTTTGAATTGCAGCTTCAAATGCAAAACGATCGGACTTACTTTTGGGGTTCTTTAACCAAAAAAGAACGCTATGAACCAAGGGCTCTTTTTCTTTTTCATCTTGAGCTTGAATTGTTGTTAGACTTGATATAATCAGAAGGAGGAGGAGGAAGCTGCGCATGTTTTTCTTGTAAAAGTAAAAAAGAAATGGTTATCCAGCTTTTAGATCATCTTCTAATTCATAGAGCATTTCGACATACAGTTGCTTAATTTCTTCATTATAGCTCCGTTTTTTGAATAAACTTTAAAGCAATAAATTGAGCCTATGATAGTAATTACTGCAGCAGGAATAACAATCAGTTTAAACAGACCTTTATATACTTGGTCAATTAAAAAATAACTCAAAGTGTAAATTATTGCAGTTCCTAAGAAATAATAAAATGCTTCTTTGTCTGTATATTGTTTTTTAACAATTTTTTGCTCGATTTCTTGTAGGTTGGTCCAGTTCATTTGTTTTGATTTTTGGGTACACCAACCTAAAAATAAAATCAAGAAGTGAACTCAGTTCATTGGTATTGATACGATTGGGTATTCTAAAAGTATATAAAAAATCGGAAAACACAAAGCCCTAGCCTTTTTTTGGAAGTATGAATTGAAGTAGATATCCTAGGCATATTGTGAGCGCCGTCCCAATTACATTGAGCCAGAGGTAGCTAAATTCGTCCATTACAAAGAGGTAAATAATCAATGCTTCCGATATAAGCGCAGCATAAAAAATTGCCTGTCCTTTGATGCTCTTCAAAAAGATTGCCACCACAAAAACACCCAAAATAGTTCCGTAGAAAATAGAGCCAATGATGTTGACCAGTTGAATTAGGTTCTCAACCAAGCTTCCAAAACTTGCGAAGAGGATAGCAATAATTCCCCAAACCAAAGTGAAGAATTTTGAGGCGTTGACATAGTGTTGCTCGGTCTGTGGACCTCGGTTTCTTTTGTACAGATCGACTACGGTTGTTGCTGCAAGCGCATTGAGTTCAGATGCCGTTGAGCTCATAGCTGCTGAAAGAATTACAGCCAGTAGTAATCCGATGAGCCCTTGAGGTAGGTATTTTAAAATAAAAGAAATGAAGACGTAATCCTTGTCGTTTACTTCAATTTCTGGGGCTGCTGTTTTAATCAGGTTTTTGGCTTCCGATCGAAGATCCCTTTCATTGTTGTCCAGTTGGGCAACTGCCTTGAGGTCAATCGAATTGGTTTGTGTTAAGAGGCTTCGTTTTTGTTCTTGAATTTGATCCAATTGTTGTTCAAGAATTTTAAATTCTCCGGCATAAGTTGAGTTTTCAATGGCTTCTACTGCCTTGGGATTGAAATGTATGGGTGCCGGTTCGAACTGGTAAAAAATAAAAACCATAACCCCAACCAGGAGAATAAAAAACTGCATGGGAACTTTAAGAAAGCCATTCATGATTAACCCCAGTTGGCTTTCCTTTAAAGACTTTCCGGACAAATAGCGTTGCACTTGACTTTGATCTGTTCCAAAATAGGAGAGTGCCAAGAAGAGCCCTCCCGTAATTCCACTCCAGAAGGTGTAGCGGTTATTGAGATCAAAACTAAAATCAATCACATCCAGTTTTCCTGAAGCGCCTGCTATGGTCAAAGCTTTTACAAAGCCAACATCAGCTGGAAAACTATTGATGATGAATACAAAGGCAGTTATCATCCCAAAAAAGATGATGAACATTTGCTGTTTCTGGGTTACGTTTACCGCACGAGTACCACCAATAAGAGTGTAAAAAATTACAACAAACCCAATGAGCAGGATTAATATTTTAAGGTTCCAACCCAGCACTACGCTCAAGATGATTGCCGGTGCGTATATTGTAATCCCAGCGGCTAATCCTCGTTGTACTAAAAATAAAATTGCGGTTAGGGTACGGGTTCTGAGGTCGAAACGTTCTTCTAAAAATTCATAGGCAGTATATACTTTTAGCCGGTGGTATATGGGAATAAAGAAGAGGCAAATGATAACTACTGCTAAGGGTAATCCAAAATAAAATTGAACAAAGCCCATACCGTCGTGATACGCTTGGCCAGGAGTTGATAAGAAGGTAATGGCACTCGCCTGTGTTGCCATAACGGAGAGCCCAATGGTCCACCAACGGCTCTCATTTCCTCCTTTGAGATAAGCCTCAATAGAATTATTATTTCGATTTTTCCAGACACCATAAAGCACAATAAAGGCTAGTGTGCCCAAAAGAATGAACCAATCTAATACTACCATGATTTGAATGTATTCATGAATAAGACAAAGAGGATCCAGTAGGCTATATTCCCGAGAATCAAGAAGAAATAAATTCTATTTTTTGATTGAAACATTCTATAAAGCTAATAAATTAATCAACAAACGATAAGCCCCAGGAACCCCGGCGGGTAATTCTCTGAAAAAGCTTAGGCCCGAATAAACAACGGTCCCTTTTCCATGTGGAGCAACCAGTATACTTCCTAGTTTTTCAGTTTCTCCAGCGTCGTTCATCCCCAGGAGGGGCGTAAAACGTTCATCCCATTGATTGGGGAAATACAAGCCGCGTTCTTGAACCCAGCCTTCAAAATCTTGTGCTGTGATTTTGTGGGGTACATTCAGGGCAGGATGTTTGGGTTCTAAAATCCGTACTGTACTGAATTCGTCGGTAACCCGATCTCTTGACAGCTTCATCTCCAAAGGGGTGAGTTTCTTTGTTTTTAGTCCACGACTGGTGTTGTATTGAGTAACCAAAGTTCCACCAGCTTCTGCATAGTCAAACAGCAGTTGGTTTTTATAGGCTAAGGATTCGATTACATTGTATGCTCGAATTCCCACTAAAATTGCATCATAGGTTTTGAGTACTTGATTATAACTTAGACTTGAAGAATTATAATCGATAAGTGTATCATCTAATGTTAATGAATTGACTGTTGTATAG
>DLQQ01000036.1 GCA_002477625.1 Candidatus Arcticimaribacter sp. UBA7428 | reverse complement strand
TTTAAAGCCACATGACATATTGTAAATCGAAGTATCTCATTTAGTCAAACACCTATTTAATTTGGTTTATGGGGTGTTTTTAATTTCTTTTTGTTTTTCTAAAAAAAAGTCAAAAAAAAACATTCAAACATATTGCTTTGTTCGGGCGCTTTTCTTGGTATGATTACGTATGAATACTTAGTTCAGCCCTTTGTAGGATTTGCTACCGTAGATTTTTTTGATTTACTTGCTTCATTATTCGCTTCATTAATAGTTTTTTCTGTGTGTAATTGAGTTGATACAAAACAAATAAACTGTGATAAATAGCATTAAAATAATTAGAAGAAACTCTTTAATCTTTTCAATACTAACCATTCTGTTCATTTGGCCATTGGGAATATATTCATATTATAGTTTTTTGAGACCAATGAGTGAAAGTAGCGATGAGAACGTATTGATCACGAATTATTTGAAAATAAAAAATATATTTTTCATATCCTTATTCCTTAGTATTCTTATTAGTCTTTTTGCTCTTTCAAGAATTATTAATTACTGAATTTTTAATTAGGTGCTAATAATCATTAGCACCTAATTATTATATCCTAAGTTGAAATAACAATACACTATTACGTAATAGTGTAGTTTTAATTAGTGACAGAGTTTTTTAAATTGTAATTAGCATGTATTCATTCACTCGTAGTTAACAATAATAAAAAGCATCAATTAGATTGCCCTATTATATGTATGACCATCTAGTCCGCTCCACCCACTTCATCAACATCCTCTTCACTATCTGTTTCCAAACTTTTCCTCAATTCCCTTCCCAGGGTTTTGATTTGTTTCACCTTAGTTTCCCAATGTTCAATTTGGTCGTTTATTTTTTTGATCTTAGCATTCACCTCCTGCATCATGGGACTCTCGCTCGAGGTTGTGCTGAAAAAGGCCAGGTTGTTTTCTAATTGAATCAATTCCGTCTTGGACTCGTCAATCTTTTTCTTCAACTGAATATGTTCTTTGTTCAAACCTTCTTCATTGTCTTTGAGTAAGAGTAAGTCAGTTTTGAATTGGGCAGCTGTTTTTTCTTCTCCCTTGAGTTTGGTCTTATTCCAAAGCCCTTTGAGGAATTCGGTATATTCTCTTTGCATAGAATTTTTTACGCTATCAGAAGGCGCTCCCATGGCGGTCCAGTTCTCGAATGCGGTTTCTATATACGTAAATAGGGCCTCGGCCTCTGTGGGTGCTTCTTGGGTTTTTAAATCTTCAAAATAGGCACGCTTGGCTTTTAGAATGGCCTGATCTTGTTCGCTATAGGCTTCTTCTTTATTCTTCAAACGAGCAAAGTAGAGGTCGGTTGCAGTTTTGAATTCTTCCCATAACTGATTGGAGAGTTTTCGAGAAATACGCCCTGTTTTTTTCCAAGCTACCTGAATCGCTTTCATGCGGTCGGTATAGGACCTCCAGTCCGAACTCTCTAGGATGGACTTTACTTCAGTAATTAGGGCCTTTTTTTCGGCAATATGAACTTTTTCTTCTTGCTTCTGCACCTTGTAGAACTCATTTTTTTTGTAGTTGAAGTTTTTCAAGACCATTCGAAAGTCATTCCAAATGGCTTTATTCTGCGCTCTGGGAATACGACCAATGTTGTGGAATTCTTCTTTTAACGCATGTACTTGCTTCAACGAATTTTGCCAAGCATTGTGGTTGCTTGGATGGTCGGTATAGAGTTCTTCGATTTGGGTCAGAATGGCTTTTTTCTTCTCTAAATTCTCAAGTAGAATGGCATCGATGTTTTTATTATACTCGTTTTTGCGTTCGTGTATTTTGGCAGTTGCATCCTGAAAACGACTCCAAAGTTCTTCGCGGTGCTCCCGTGCTACGGGACCAAGATCGGTTTTCCATTTTCGGTGCAATACATTCAACTCTCGAATGGCAACTACTACATCTTGATGCGCTACTAAGCTTTCTGCCCGCTCGATGAGTTTTAGCTTTTCCTCGTAATTGTGCTTGAAATCTTTTTCACGTAAAGCACGATCCAAATGTAGGAAGTCATAAAATCGCTCTACATGATGCTTATAGGTTTCCCAAACGTTGTTGCTTTCGGCTCTTGGAACTTGACCCGTTTGGTGCCAGCTTTCTTGTAGGGCTCTGAATTTTTTATAGTTATTGGAATTATTTTCACTGATTCCAATCAAGGCTTTGATCTCTTCAATAATCTCCAAGCGTTTTTTCAGATTTTCTTTCTGACTTTTTTCTTGAGATTTATAATGGGCACTCTTGTTGGCTTTGTATTCTCGAACAAGTTGACTGAATTCCTTTTTGTAATGTGGACTGAATTCAAAATCCAAGTCATTGCCTTCTATTGCAATAAACTCTTTTCTCTTTTCATGGAATATTTCCCCAAAACGACTATCAAATTGGGAGATAACTTCTTGAATTTCCTTTCCCTTTTTTGTCCAATCACTCGCATGGATCATTTTTTTTAGCACATCGGTATAGGCCTCCAGTTCAAGGCTATCAAAATTGATTTTTGTTTGAGTTGTTTTGTCTTCCGGTACAGTCTTAGGTTCTGTCGTTTTACTTTGTTCCTCTTGACTTGTACTGATTTCAGAAGCTTCATTGATCCCCTCTTCTTGCTTAGATTCGTTAGGTTCAGTAGATTTTTCCATTATCAGTTGTTTTTAGTGAGTACAAGAAATGTACTCAAGTAGATTAATTTCAGTCAAAATTTACGAAAAATTAAATTAAATGGGGAAGTGATTCCAGATATTCCAAGATTTTTCAGCTTGTTGCTCCAACATGAAATATCCATTTTGTAGGGTTGCACCCTTCTTTTTTCCTTCTGCTAGAAAAAGTGTCTCCTCAGGATTATAAATTAAATCAAATAAAAAATGTCCTGAATTGATCAAGTCGTATGGGATTTGAGGTGCTTGGTCAATTTTTGGATGCGTCCCTATAGGCGTGCAGTTGATGATGAGTTTGTGCGATTCCATAAGGCTTGCATCAATCTGTTCATAGGAAATCTGACCAGCTTGGGGATTTCTAGAAACAAATAAGGGTTCAATATTCATTTGTTCTAAAACATAACAGACCGCTTTAGAAGCTCCACCAGTCCCCAAAATCAATGCTTTGTCGGCATGTTTATTCCACTGTCTAAGCAGTGCTGCTCTGAAGCCATAGGTATCTGTATTGTGTCCTTCTGTAGACCCATCCGCTAGGATGCGAACGGTATTTACTGCACCAATTATTTTGGCATCTTCAGAGAGCTGATCCACATAGGGAATAATGGCCTCTTTATAGGGAATGGTAACGTTGAGACCATTCAGATTTTCTGAATTCAAAATCGTTTGGATGTCTTCAATAGACTCCAAGTCAAAGTTTTCATAGGTACAGTCACTAATGTCTTCCTTTTGGAATTTTTCAGCGAAGTACGAACGTGAAAAAGAGTAGGCAATGTCTTTGCCAACCAAGCCGTAGCGTTTATTGTTGTGTACTTTTTTTTCCATAGGTTTCTAATAGGGTAACAATTCCAAAGCCCAAAAGTATGAAAAGGATTACGTAGATGTTTTCGAATTCGCTAAGTTTTGGCCAAAATAATTCCTGAGATTCCATTTGTGTTCCCTGATTTGTGGGATCAACGATCCTTTTCCAGGGCCAAGTTGCATTTAAAGACCCTAAAATAAAACCGATTAACAAAGCAATTATTTTCTCTGGATAGTGCTGTAAAAACCACCGTAATGCTTTGGATAGCACAAGTAATCCGCTAACAGAACCCAGGGTAAAAGCCAGCATAACCCCCAAAAGATGGAGCCGTTCAGGATCATCTACAAAACTAAAATTAAAAGAAATGATATCGACCAGGGTAAAGTATAAGGCATTTACTGCATCAATCAATAAGAGGGTATAATTCCCTAAGACTAAAATCAAAAATGATCCAGAGAGACCCGGTAGGATCATTCCAGAAATACTGATCATACCGCAGATAAAAACAAATAAAAGGTTGTCGTTCTCTTGACCAGGCGTAAGGAAAGTAACCGCTAAACCAAAGCCAACCCCTGTCAGTGTTACCAGATATTCTTTATAGGTAAATTGTTTGGCTTGAATCCAAATAAAAAAAACGGAGGCTAGAATCATCCCAAAAAACAGACCCCAAATTTGCCGCGGATAATGCTGAATAAACTGGTCTAAAATTAAAGAGGCACTAAAAAAACTGATCACTACTCCGGTGAAAAGAAGGCTTAAAAAAGCTCCGTTTACATAGTTGTAAAAAGTACGGAATTCTCTTTTAAATACTAATGTTAGCGCTGTTTTATTGAATCTTGAAAACGAATAAATAAGCTCTTCGTAAAAGCCAGCAGCTAAAGCTACAATACCACCCGAAACACCGGGGATTTTATTGGCTACCCCCATGGCGATTCCTTTGCAGATCAATTCAAGTTTTTGGCTTCGACTTTTTTTAGACGGCATCGTTTTGTGTGTTCGAATTTCGTTCAAGGAAATATAGAAAAAGAAATCCAAAAAGCATCATTACCAAAGCAATAAGAAGTTGAGGGTCTCCGTCGAAATTCCAGGGTGCTGTGTATTCGGTTTTGATTGCAATTTTTTTACTTGCTGAAATCACTTCCCATGCTACGGGTTTTTGCCAAGGCCATATTTTGGGTAAAGCCCCAATCATAAAGCCTATCAAGACCATCAGGGTTGCTTGTTTTTGGTGGGTAAACAACCATTTTAAGAACTTGGAAAAGGTTTTTAATCCAACGACAATCCCCAAACCAATAACGAAGAGTCTGGAATAGGTTTCCACAAAATTATCCCATTCAAAATAGACCAAGGCTAGGATACTGTTCTTCGAAGTGTTTAATACAACTTCATAAGCCCCCAGAAGGATATAAATAAATGAGCCTGATATTCCGGGAAGAATCATGGCAATGATGGCAATCATGGAACAGAAAAAGAGATAGCCCAAACTGATTTCCCCACCATTGGGCGAAATTTGAGTGATGCTGTATGCGATCACAAACCCTAAAATCAGAAAGAATACTGATTTTAGTGTTTTGGGCTGGTTTTGCTTTAAAAGTAATAGGATGCTAAAACAAATCAAACCAAAAAAGAAAGCCCAAACCGGAATTGGATATTCATGTAAAAGAAAATAGATAAGACCAGAAAAAAGGACAATGCTTGTTCCAACCCCCAAGATCAAGGGAAGTAAAAAGCGGCCATTAATTGCATTCCAAAAGGTGGAAAAACCATTTTTTTTAAGAATGAGCAAAGAACGAAAGCTTATGTTGTCGATAGAGAAAATTAACTCTTCGTAAATCCCAGCAATTAAGGCAATGGTTCCTCCTGAAACTCCGGGGATAACATCCGCAATTCCCATGGCCATTCCTTTAAAAAAGAGCCTAAGTTTGGTTTGTGATTTCTTTTTCAAAAATTAAAAATAGATTAGGAGACCTTGAAAATTGTTTTGAACTCAGGAAATAAATTCAACAAGTTTTCTGGAGGATCTTTCTTGTTTTTACGCAAGTCTTGAATAAAGAATTCGGCCTCGTTTAATAAGCTTAACCTCCGGTAGCTTCCAGCAATTCTAAAATCAATTTCGGCACTGTCAGGATAAAACTCTTTTGCTTGATGCCCTATGGTAATCATTTTTTCCCATTCGTTTAGGAAAATCAAGGTATTCATCCATTCTATCCAAATTTCGAGTTCGTAATTTCCTAGTTGAATGGTATTCTGATAAGCAATTTCTGCTTCGGTATATTGACCAAGGGTTTGCAATAACAACGCATTTCGTTTGTTATAGCCTACGCTGTCTTCGTTTATGAGCAAGGCTTTTTTTGTGTAGTAAAAAGCTTTGTCTATATCTCCGAGTTGGATGTAAAAGTCGATCATGGCATTCCAGCTTTTTTCACTTGCAGGATCTTCTTGTACCGATTTTTTAAAGTATTGTAATGCCAAGGTATCATTCCCAAGAGCTTGATGACATTTTGCTATTCTCAAGTAAGCATAAGAACTGGGATCATCAATTTGGATTGCGATTTGAAAATTTTCAATNNNNAGCGCCCCATTTTCTCAAGAACTTTTCCTTTTTCAATATAGGCACCCGTAAATTGATCCTCGGAAATGATTGCAAAATCGAAGGCACTAAGGGCTTCTTCGTTACGATCCAAATTGAGGTATTGTTTTCCGATTTCATGCCATGCAATTTCGTTGTAAGGATTTTTCTCTAAAACAGCATTCAAAACTGTGATGGCCTCTTCGTATGATCTTTGAAATTCGAAGCAATACAAAAGATTGTAGAGCACTTGGTAGTCTTCGGGGTCTTCTTCTAAGGCTAATTTGAAATACTCCTGCGCATTGCTGTAGTCCTCTAGTACCATATATTCCATTCCCAACAGGCACCAAATTTCCAATTGATCATCGGAATGTTGTAAAGATTCTAGAAGTAATTCTATGGCAGCGTAATGTTCTTTATTTTTTGAAAAAATTGTTGCCCGCTGTACAAATATTTCTTGGTTGTGCGGGTCGAGTTCTTGTATGGAATCTAAAAGTACTTGGGCTTGATCGTCTGCTCCGTCAAAAATCAAAAGTTCCGATTTTAGCAGAAGCAAATCGCTGTGAACTGGATGTTGTTTTATGGCTAGATGTAAGGCTTTTTTTGCTAGGTTAATTTCACCAGAATCAATGTAGAATTGAATGATGCATTCAAAATCCTCTGCATCAAAGTAGTATACTTCATTGGTTTTAAGCATTTGCTCAAACCGTGGAATTGGTGAATCAGAATTATTTGAAAACGAGTTTTGCATGTGTCTGAGATTTGCTTTAATAAAGTTAAAGCGAAGTCTGCTTTTATATACTGAAAGGTTCAATTGTTCTTAACAAAGTAATTAACAGTTTTTAGATTTTTATACGTTCCAAAACCTCGATTATTATGGCACATCCGCTCCTTATTTCATCCAATGAAATGGTCAATGGAGGCGAAATACGTACCGCCTTCTTTTCCCATAACAGCCAGAATAAAAGCAGGCCTTTTTCCATACTTTTTAATACAACTGCATTAGCTATTTCTTCTGTTTCAAAGATGGGTGCTAGCATCAAGCCAGTCCCATTGATAGACTTTATTTTTGGATGTTTTAATAAAGATCGAAACAGTTTTTCTTTTTCTGCAACAGCTTCAATAAGGTGTTCTTCTTTAAGTGTACGAAGGGTGGCTAGAGCTGCAGAAGCAATGAGTGCATTTCCACCAAAGGTGGTAATATGTCCTAACTTCGGGTTTTCTGTCAACTGATGCATATGGGCTGCTGAACTGCTGAATGCTCCAATGGGTAAGCCACCTCCCATGCCTTTTCCCATGACTAAAATGTCCGGGACAACATCATAATGTTGAAAACCAAACAGCTTTCCAGTCCGGCCAAAACCGGGTTGAATTTCATCTAAAATAAGTAAGGCTCCAACGGCCGCGCAGCGTTCTTTTGCTTTTTTTAAATAGTTATTTTGTGGCAAGATAAACCCAGCACCTCCTTGAATGGTTTCCAGTAATACGGCTGCAGTTTTTGTTGTTATCTTGTGAAGATCGCCGGCATCATTAAACTTGACGAATTGAACTCCGGGCAGTAAGGGTCGGTATGCTTTCTTTTGCTGTTCTGCGCCTAAAAGACTCAAAGCCCCATGTGTACTTCCATGATAAGCGTTGTGTGCTGCTATTAATTCACCTCTACCGGTTACCTTTTTTGCTAGTTTCAAAGCACCTTCGATAGCTTCAGTCCCAGAATTTACAAGATAGGTAACTCCCAGACTTTCGGGTAGTTCAGCGGCGAGTTCTTTGGCCAAGTTTACAGCGGGCTCCTGAGCAAATTCTCCATAAACCATTAGGTGTAAATAACGCTCAGCCTGTGTTTTAATAGCTTCAACTACATTAGGATGACAATGGCCTACACTGCAAGCCGAAACCCCAGCAATAAAATCCAAGTAGGCCTTTCCGTCGGTGTCGTGTACATAACAACCTTGGGCACGGTCTACAACAATTCCAAGGGGGTAAGGTGTCGTTTTGGCTTGAAATTTTAAAAAATCTTCTTGAAGCTTTTTCATTCTTTAGATATTGAAACTTCAGGTACTTTTTTCCGTTCCACATTTTCTATTAAAAATAAATCTTCGAAGGTATCTGGACGTTCATCAACACGCCAGAGAAAACCATCGAGTTTCCTTAGATTCTGATCAATTTTTTCTTCTGGGAAAACTTCCCCATCGGGACTTACATAAAATGAGATTTCATTGATTTCATTATTAAAAAAAACAATGTCAAGCGCACTGCAAATGGTTTTATTAATTCCGATTAACTCCCCAGTGTCGGAGTATAAGTAATAAATAACCATGGTGTTTTTTATGACGTCTAAGTTTTTCAGAGCGCCTTCCTCAAAGTCTCCATAGAGTTCACTCCCAGCAATCTGATTGAACCCATCGACACTTATGGAGTCCTGTTCTATGATGAAGGCATTACCGAATATTTGAAGTGAGTCTAATTTTTTTTCTCCCGGTTCGGTCAATAAATGAATTACCTCTCCACTCATTTGACTGGCACCAAACCACAATACAGGATTTCTAGCATTTTTTTCATCATCGCTTAAAATCTGATCCTCTTTCTTGGTGAGCGGCTGTTTGTGTAACTCAATTTTGCCGATTTGATTGTCTAGATACAAGGAGTCTGACTTCCCTCGGATGTCAGATTTCAATATTTTTACGTTGTAATAACCTCGTAAGATTCGGTGTTCCGGTGGACCAGTTCCAATTAAAGTATCGGCTTTGATGTAAAGCGAATCGTTCTCCAAGAGGTTTATCGCATAAGCGCGTCGCGTAATGATCGCAGAATCTTTTGCTTTAAAAATCTCTGCATAATTCCCTCGAATGATGGAATTGTTGATGGTGTCTGTTATGGATACATCATCGGTTGCTGCCGCATATTCTCTTTCGTTTTCAAAGTAGAGGCTATCCCCTTCAATGATTTTTTGGTTGTAGTTGATTAGCGCATTTTGATTAAAGTTTCCACGTTGTGCGTCAAGGTTGTAATAGCCCCGCTCACAATAAATATCATAATCAGATCCAATGATTTTGGTAGGGCCGTACAAATATGCTTTATTGCTTTCCGTAAAATAATCCAGTTGGGCAGAGGTGACGTTGTATTCTGGATTTGTAATGCGCACATTGGAAATGAAACGGTATTTCTTTTCATTCATAAAATACTTACCCCGATTACTTTTTAGTGTACTACTACTGTCGATTACTGTCCCTGGAGTGTCATAATAGGCAATGTTCTCGTTACGGTCGAGGTACAGTGTGTCGGTTTCTAGGGACATATCCGGTTGTTTTAAAAAAACATTTCCCCAGGCTTTTGCTTGGCCGTTTGCACCGTCATACTCAAGAAAATCACTGGTCATTCGAAGGGTGTCTCCTTGCGTAAAAACAACTGCTCCTGCGGCATCAAAAAAGTTTTTCTTGGAGTAGAAAAAAGATTTGTCCGATTTAATCAATGCTCCTTTGTGAAACAAATGTACACGTGTACTTCCTTTTTTCAATAAAATATTAGCACCAGGGTATTGGGCTTCATCCTTGGCAAATGAGCCCGCCTGTCGAATTTCAACAATTCTGGGTTCTTGGGCAGAAACAGATCGCACTCCAAAGCTAACAAAGAGAAGAAAAACAAGCGTTTTTATAAATTTCAAGCTGTTGGTGTTACTGTTGATTAACGGAAAATCGTTTGCTTTCGATCGGGACCTACTGAAACAATCTTAATTGGTGTTTCGAGTTCTTTTTCTAGATAGGCTATATAGTCATTGAATTCTTTTGGGAATTGATCTTCAGCAGTCATAGCTGTTAAATCTTCTTTCCATCCAGCTAATTCAATATACTCAGCCGTCACATGTTCTGGTTCGATGCTGAAGGGAAGGTGTTCAATTGATCCTTCAGTCGTTTTGTACGAAGTACATACCTTGATGGTTTCAAATCCAGAGAGAACATCTCCTTTCATCATCATCAATTGGGTAACTCCATTGACTCGTATTGCATATTTAAGAGCAACAAGGTCAATCCATCCACAACGTCTTGAACGTCCGGTTGTCGCACCAAATTCCATACCAACACGCCCCATGGTTTCTCCAGCTTCATCAAACAATTCTGTTGGAAAAGGGCCACTTCCTACACGCGTTGCATAGGCTTTGAAAATTCCAAAAACTTCACCAATGGTGTTGGGTGCAATTCCCAAACCAGTGCAAGCTCCAGCTGCTGTGGTAGTAGATGAAGTTACAAAGGGATAGGTTCCGAAATCAATATCCAGCAAGGATCCTTGTGCTCCTTCGGCTAAGACCTTTTTACCTTCTTTTAAAGCGGTGTGTAATAAATGTTCACTATCTACAAAAGGTAGTTTTTTGAGTTCGTCTATTGCACTGAAAAAAGCATCTTCAAGTATGGACAGTTCAAATTCAATTTTACCTTCGTAAAAGTCTAGCATTTTTAAATGCTTCGTTTTTAAGTTTTCATAACGTTCTTTCCAATCCGGGAGTAAGATGTCACCAACACGAATTCCATTCCGTCCGGTCTTATCCATATAGGTTGGTCCAATTCCTTTGAGAGTAGACCCAATTTTAGCTTTTCCTTTCGATGCTTCCGATGCAGCGTCTAAGAGACGGTGGGTTGGAAGAATCAAATGCGCTTTTTTAGAAATTAAAAGCTTGTTTGGAAAATCAATATTAAAGGGAGCTAGTTTTTCAATTTCTGTTTGAAAAATAACAGGATCAATTACAACGCCATTGCCTATTAAGTTGAGTGCGGTTGGGTGAAATATTCCAGATGGAATGGTGTGTAAAACATGAGAAAAACCGTCAAATTTGAGGGTGTGACCTGCATTTGGTCCCCCTTGAAAACGAGCGATAATATCATAATTCGTGGTAAGGACATCCACAATTTTACCCTTTCCTTCATCTCCCCATTGGAGACCTAATAATAAGTCAATAGACATAGTAGCTAATGTTATATTTATGATTCTTTTTTGGTGCCGTAAAAGTATAAAGAATGATGATGAATATCAACATTAAAGACCTCTTCAATTGTTTTTTTTATACTTTGAATTCTCGGGTCACAAAATTCTTTTACTTCTCCTGTATCTGTAAGTATGATGTGATCGTGTTGTTTGTCGAAAAATGACTTTTCGTACTGGGCTTGGTTGTTTCCGAATTGGTGTTTTCTCACCAATCCAGATTCAAGTAAAAGCTCAATGGTGTTATACAATGTAGCTCGACTTACACGATAGTTTTTATTTTTCATCATGATGTAGAGCGATTCAATATCGAAATGGTCATCGTTCTCGTATATCTCATGGAGTATTGCAAAACGTTCGGGAGTTTTCCGGTGTTTATTTTGATCCAAAAAGTTAATGAACACACCCTTAACAACTTCTTGAGGATTTTGTGCTTCCGTCATAATCATAATTTAGGTTACAAATGTATCGTTTCTTTAACTATTCACGGGTAACTTTTTCAATTCCATTTATTTTCTGCAAATTGTTGACCAGTTTATCTAAGATTGCACTGTTTTTGACCCGCACATTAATTGTTCCGTTGAACAAGCCTTCTTCTGTATCAAAACTGATTTTAAAGATATCAACATGCATATTAGTCGAAATAACTCGGGTGACTTGATTGACAAGACCTGCCTGATCAATACCACTCAGCTTGAGTTTTGCACTGAACTGTTGTTCTGAGGAATCAACCCACCATGCTGGTAAAACTCTGTAGGCAAAATTAGACTGTAACGATAGGGAATTGGGACAATCATGCCGATGTACCTTCAGACCATCGTGAATGGATAGAAAACCAAAAACTTTGTCGCCACCAATGGGTGTGCAGCATTTGGACAAAGAGTAGGGGAGTTCTTCTTTGTCTTTTCCGAAAACTAATTTATCGAAGGTTGATGTAAATTCATCTCGATCATTAATATTCTTACGTGCATTGGAGGTGATTCTTTTTTTTATAAAATTGAAAAATTTACTGTTGTAGCTTGCAGCAAAATCTTTCAATTTTTTGTTGTCGACAACCCCAATACCTACCCGATAAAATAAGTCCAAACTGGTATTGACCTTGAAGTACAAAACGAGCCTTCGAATGGTTTTATCGTTTAGGGTAATCTTTAGTTGCTTGAGTTTTCTTCTCAATAATTCTTTTCCATCCTCGGCGATGCGTTTTTTCTCTTCGTTTAATGCAACTTTTATTCGAGACCGAGCGCGAGATGTAATCACATGATCCAACCAGTTTGCTGTAGGCTTTGAGTTTTCTGAAGTAATGATTTCAATATTCTCCCCACTCTTTAGAGTCCTGCTCAAGGGTACTAGTTTTCCGTTGATTCTTGCACCACGGGCTTTGGCTCCAACTTCGGTGTGAATGCTGAATGCAAAGTCAAGAATAGAGGAACCCGTTGGCAGGGATTTTAATTCCCCTTGAGGCGTAAAAACGAAAATTTCTTCTGAATAGAGGTTGAGTTTAAAGTCCTCAACAAAATCAACCGCATTACTTTCTTTATTTTCTAAAACCTCTTGAACGCGGTTTAACCAAGTATCAATTCCACTCTCTTTCTGCATTCCCTGTTTGTATCTGAAATGTGCCGCATACCCTTTCTCTGCAATTTCGTGCATGCGTTCTGAGCGAATCTGTACCTCAACCCATTTATTGTTGGGTCCCATAACTGTGATGTGAAGGGATTCGTATCCGTTTGATTTCGGAGAAGAAATCCAATCCCGAAGGCGGGTGGGGTTAGGCGTAAAGTGATCTGTTATGATGGAGTAAATTTTCCAAGCTAAAAACTTTTCATTCTTGGGAGTGGATTTGTAAACCACGCGGATTGCAAACTTGTCAAACACCCCTTCATAGGGAATGTTTTGTTTTTGCATTTTTTTATGAATCGAAAAAATCGATTTACTCCTTCCCTTTATAAAATATTTTAAACGCTCTCCATTGAGCGATTTTTCAATGAATGCCGAAAAGTCTTTGATGTATTTTTTTTGTTCTTCTTGACCGCCTTCAATTTTATTTTTAATGGCATCGAATCGGAGGGGCTCGGTGTATTTTAAGCTTAAATCTTCTAACTCAGTTTTGATGTTATACATCCCAATTCTATGTGCAATTGGGGCGTAGATATAAAGTGTTTCTGAGGCAATTTTCACCTGCTTATGCTCAGGCATAGAATCCATGGTCTGCATATTGTGCAGACGATCGGCGATTTTGATAATGATTACTCGGATATCATCATTAAGCGTTAGAAGCATTTTCCGGAAATTTTCTGCTTGCAACGAAATGTCGGTATCTTTTTTAAGATTTGAAATTTTAGTTAATCCGTGTACGATTTTTGCTACGGTACTCCCAAAAAGTCGTTCAATATCGTCTAAGGTATATTCGGTGTCTTCAACGGTGTCATGTAATAATGCAGCTGCAATACAAGCAGCGTCCAACCCTATTTCCGATGCTACAATCTTGGCAACAGCGATGGGGTGGAAAATATATGCCTCTCCAGATTTTCTTCTTTGATCTTTATGGGCATCCACGGCAGTGTCAAAAGCCAAACGTATCAGCTTCTTGTCTTCTTCGTTGAGTTGAAGGTAGCTGATGCGGAGCAACTCTTTGTATTGCTTGGCAATTTCTTTATTCTCTAACTGTTCGTCGATTATCATCACAAGAGTAAATTACGGAAACTAATTTAGCATCCAAAAATTTCTTCTCACTTTCTTTGACGAATGGCTTCAAATAATATAATTCCGGCTGCAACCGATACATTAAGTGAATCATTGACACCCAACATGGGAATAACAATGTGATTTTTACTTTGATTACACCAAGTATTACTTAAACCAATATCCTCTGTGCCAACAGCTATAGCCGTTGCACTAGTATAATTTTCTTCGGTATAGACTTTTGCCTTTTCGGATAGGGCAGCACTAAAAAGCTTGATGTCATTTGATTTTAAAAAAGAAAAAACCTCTTCGTTCGTCCCAATTGCTATTTGAATTGAAAACATACATCCTACACTCGACCGGATTACATTCGGATTGTATAGGTCCGTTTTGGGATTGGTAATGATTAAGGCATCTGCCTTTGCAGCGTCAACCGTTCGAGCGAGTGCACCAATATTGCCTGGTTTTTCAGGAGCTTCTGCAATGAGAAGCAGTGGGTTGTCTTTCAGATGGAGTGCCGATAAACTGTGCTCTTTTCTTTGTGCCACCCCGAGAACATCGGATGTGGATCGGTAGCATAGCGTTTTGAATAATGCGGCTGACAACTCATAAAGGGCACAACCAGCACCTTGCTTTTCTTGGATTAGTTCATCTGTTTTTTCTGTTTGATTGGAATCGCTCACATAGAGTTCATCAATCAAGTACCCCGCTTGAATAGCATAGGTAAGTTCCTTTATTCCTTCAATTACAAATTGATTATTTTCTGCTCTTTTCCTTGCCTTGTCTTGTAGCCCTTTAAGGGTTTTGATTTGAGGATTTTGAGTGCTCGAAATGTATTTCATTAATTTTATTTCCTAGCGTATTTTTCCATATAGCGTTTCCATAACTCTGTTTGGTGTGTTTCTAACGAAAGTGCTCTTCCTTCAATAAAGGCATGTGTTAGTTGATTGGTACGCATATCCAGAGCATCTCCAAGAGATACGAATAGGGTTGCGTCTTTTCCAACGGTTAAACTTCCTAAACGATCTGCAACACCAATTATTTTTGCCGCATTTAAGGTGATCATTTGTACTGCTTTTTCTTTGGGAACACCATAGGCTGCAAAACTTCCTGCATAAAACGGGAGGTTACGAGTGTTCATTCGTTCCATTCTTCCGCTTACATCCACCGTGATTAATAGGCCAGCATCCATTAGGATTTTCGCCATTTTAAAGGGAAGCTTTATGTCTTGATCTTCTTGGGTAGGTAATCGGTGTGGTCGAGAAACAATTACTGGAATGTCATGTTTCTTTAGGAAATCAGTCACCAAATGTGCTTCATTCCCTCCAACTAAAACAACATTCTTAATTTGATGTTCTTTTAAAAATTGAATTCCATCCACAATTTCGCGTTGACCATCGGCGTGTAAATAGACGGTTTGGCTCCCAACAAAGGCATTGTTCATTGCAGCAAACGGAAGATGTTTGGTTTTTGATTGGACTTGATTGTAGGCCATCGATTCTTTTAAGAATTCACTGAGCGATTTTATTTTCTCTTCGTAACTCTTTTTATTGTATTTAATGTCACTACTCGGACCCCTTCTTCTGTTTGACGTATATGCCCGAGGCCAGTTGATGTGTAAACCTTCATCGGTTACTAATGCGGCATCTTCCCAATTCCAAGCATCGAGTTTGACAACGGAAGAACTTCCAGAAATCACCCCACGAGTTGGTACAATTTGAGCGGATAATATCCCGTTGGGACGAAGGCTTTCAACTACTTTAGATTCTGCATTATAGGCAATAATGGTTCTGATGTGCGGAAGATATTCTCCAATTTCATTCAAATCATTGGTTGCACGAACTGCGTCGACTTCGACCATACCCACAGTGCTGTTTGCAGCTATAAATCCAGGGTATAGGTGTTGTCCAGTAGCATCAATAGTTTTGCTGTATTCATTTTGTATTGCATCAGCTGTAGCGACTTCAATGATTTTTCCGTCACGCAAACCGATTGCGCTGTTTTCTAAGAGGGTACCATCTCCTATATGAGCAGTTGCGCCCAGTATTAGAATACTATTCTGTTGATCTGCTGCTGGTGTTTGTTGGGCTATTCCTAAAGTACAGCAAAAAAGGAATACGAATGTTGAGATATAATTTTTCATAATAATCAGATTAATCAAGTGTTTCACAATGGAATTCTACTGCTTTTTTTCGTACTGGCTTTTGTGTTTTCGCACCGCCATTTTTAGCGACTAGCATGTCTTGAATTAGTTTATTTTTTTCTTTGGCAATTTGTGCCACCTGAGCAGTAGCTCGATCAAGATCAAAGTAAATAACCCCATCGATCATGGTTTTTTCTACTACGGAATATATGGACATGGGATGATCGCTCCACAAAACAAGATCGGCAGATTTCCCTACTTTAACACTCCCAACCTCATCGTCGATATGCAATAATTTTGCAGGGTTTAGTGTTACAAATTTCCAAGCGTCTTCTTCAGACACTCCTCCGTATTTAACCGCTTTTGCAGCTTCTTGATTCAAGCGTCGGGACATTTCCGAATCATCTGAGTTAAAAGCTACTGTTACTCCTTGGCTGTGCATGATTGCGCCGTTGTATGGGATGGCGTCATTCACCTCAAATTTATAGGCCCACCAGTCCGAAAAAGTTGAGCCTCCAACACCGTGTTCTTTCATCTTATCGGCTACTTTATATCCTTCAAGTATGTGGGTGAAGGTATTGATGCGAACACCAAAACGATCCGCTACTTTAAGCAGCATATTGATTTCACTTTGAACATAGGAATGACAAGAAATAAAACGCTTTCCGTCTAAAATCTCAACCATAGTTTCCATTTCTAAATCGTAGCGTGGCGCTGCAGTTTTGGTTTTTATCTTTTTAGAGAGGGCGTTGTACGCTTTCCATGCTGCCTTGTATTCTTTGGCACGTTGGAAATAGTCTGTAAAAACCTGTTCAACTCCCATTCGTGTTTGTGGAAAACGCCCATAACTTTGCCAGTTCGATTGTTTTACGTTTTCTCCTAAAGCAAATTTGATGTATGGATCTGCATTGGGGTATAAGAGTTCATCGGCACCTGCTCCCCATTTAGGTTTGATTATCGCTGAGCGACCACCAATCGGGTTTGCAGAACCGTGTAATATTTGTAATGTAGTTACACCTCCAGATAAGTTGCGGTATAAATTGATGTCATCTGGATTGATCACGTCTTCGATGGTTACCTCGGCAGAAGAGTTTTGACCCCCTTCATTGATGCTTGAGGCACCAATATGCGAATGCTCATCAATAATTCCACTGGTTAAATGTTTGCCTGTCCCATCAATTACTCGAGCTCCCGAAGCTTCATCGATGGTGCCGACGGCTTTGATTTTTCCATTGACAACCCAAACACTTGCATTTTCAAGGATTCCATCAGCTTCATTGGTCCAAACGGTCACATTGGTAAATAAAACATTTTCTGAAGTTGGAAGTGTTTTGAAACCAAAGCCGTTATTTGGATAGGTTATCGGGAGTATCTTTTGGAGTACTTCTTTGTCTTTTTTGTCTTTCTTTGGTTTGGAATCTTCCGTTTTTTTCGCCGTCCAGTTCACTGCCGATCCATCAAAGAAAGTTCCGTCGCCAACAAAGCTGCTCTGATCGCTTATTTTCGATTTAAGTTGTGCGAATTTAGTTTTGCTGCTGTCACTAATTCTCAGTGTTAGCCACCCATTATTATAGCGAGCCTCGGTTTTTAGGGTTGTTGAGTTCTGAACCGTTTTTGCACTTATTTTAGTTGCGCTTTTTGACAGGGTCAGTTCATAGGACTCCTTGTTTATATTTAAAGCATACGACCCGTCGATTGTTGTTTTAGCAGAGGCCTGAATGATGTGCTGTTGTCCTTGAACCCAATTTTCATGAATCTTTGTTTTTTTCTCGAACAAAGGACCATCGGTTACCAAAAGGTTTGCATAAGCTCCTTTTTTTAGCTCTCCAACACGGCCTTTCTGGTTGATCAGTTGTGCTGGAATTGTAGTCAAAGCTGCTAGTGCTCTTTCCGGCGATAATCCGTATTGAACAGCTTTACGAATATTAGGAAGAAAGTCTTTTACACTTTTTAAGTCACTAGAGGTAAATGCAAATTTAATTCCAGCAGCAGCAATTGCTTTTGGATTTGCTGGAGCTTGATTCCAATAGCGCATTTTATTCAATGAGATTTTCTGTGCCAGGAAGGGATCGTCAACATCAAAAGCTGCAGGGAAATTCACAGGAACTAAAAGAGTTGGCTTAAACTTTTTCAATGTACTCAATTGCTCGTATTCTGTACCATGTGCCTTAATGATATATTTTTTTCCAAACTCCTTTCCAATTTTAGCAGCGCGGACTACGTCTAATTTATTGGAAGTTTCGAATATAGAAGGAAGCTTTTGGTTCTTATTCAATGCTTCTAAAGCAAGGTCTTTATTTTTTGCTCCTCCATTTGAATACCACGCAGCATCATGGTATAATTGACGGATAAGTGCCATAGCTCCCATAATAGACCCTGGATAATATTGCCCAGAAGTATTACTTTTTTTGAAAGAAAGGTGTTGGGCAGCGCGATCTTCAATCATGCGATAACCGTTATCTTGAACGTCATTCAATGCGACCAAGACACTGGAGCCTCTGTGTATACCTTCTTTTCTATGAGTATTGACTACACCAAAACCAGCAGCTCTCAGTTCCTTCGCTTTTTTGCTATCGTATTTAAAGTCTGTACTGCTGTTGTAATCCGGTATGATGTGATCATTCCAATAATATCCTTTTCTATTGGCATTATACTGAACACTTCTTCTTCCACTCGATTTGCTCTTTAAAGCTGGAATTCCAAAATCAGAATGTAATTCTACAAAGGAAGGGTAGAGGTGTTTTCCTTTAAAATCGATTACAACTGCATTTTGTGGAATGCTCAATGCAGTCCCAACGGCTTTGATTTTTCCATTCTCAATCAGCAGCATTCCGTTGTCGAGTTTTTGCAGGGGATTCATATGGATGGTAGCCCCCGTCAGCATAATTTGCTTGGAGTTTTCTGTTTTAACACCCTTGTTTGTTGGGAAATAATCTTGAGCAGGGCTTGCAAAAGAAACAAGAACGATTAAAATAAAATGTAATGGTTTCATACGTTTTTGATTTTATTGAATGAAAGTACGCTTTTTAGTTTTACAATTTGAATTTATTTTGAAGATCGTAAGCCATAAGAAAAGCAACCACTTGATTGTATGTTTTAATTCCTGATTTCTGACCATTAGCCTTGAGGTATACATCATAAGATTCTTTAAAGAAGGGTTCAAAAGGGTTCTTGTATTCCTCCCAGAAATCGCTGCTTTGGGCAAAGTTTTTAAGAATCCCAGGATTTAACTGTTGTACTAAGATTTTTGCTTGATCGGGATCTCTTTTTACTAAATCACTGTAACAGTGCCGAAACCCAAAGAGAACGGCTGCATATTGCAAACAGGGATCAGCATTTTTAAACGTATTGATGAATCCAATGAAATTGGCTTCGTTTTCGGCTGCATAACCGAGTTGGTGCGCCATTTCGTGAGCAATGGTTACCGGCAAATTGATTTTCGGCATCCGCATATTGACTTGGGCTTCTAGTGTAAAGGGATTTATGTAACCTGCATAGCCCATATAACTTAAAGCTAAGCTGAAGAGAGAGGGTTTCACTTGGGGAACCTGTACGCT
>DLQQ01000035.1:12972-18975 GCA_002477625.1 Candidatus Arcticimaribacter sp. UBA7428 | reverse complement strand
ATGAAATTGGATGATGTTTTTGAAAAGAAGAATGATATTGCAAATGCCGTAAAGGGAGAGCTGAATGAAGCAATGACGAACTATGGTTATGATATCATCAAAGCTCTGGTTACTGATATCGATCCAGATGGGCAAGTGAAAGAGGCAATGAACCGAATTAATGCTGCAGAACGTGAAAAAGTTGCAGCGCAATATGAGGGAGATGCAGCGCGTATTTTAATCGTTGAAAAGGCAAAAGCTGAAGCAGAAAGTAAACGCCTCCAAGGACAGGGTATTGCAGATCAGAGAAGGGAAATTGCACGCGGACTTGAAGAGTCTGTAGACGTATTGAATGGGGTAGGAATTAACTCCCAAGAAGCTTCTGCATTGATTGTTGTCACGCAGCATTACGATACGCTTCAGTCCATTGGAGAAAGCACAAACTCAAACTTGATACTATTACCCAATTCACCTCAAGCAGGAAGTGATATGTTGAACAATATGGTCGCCTCTTTTACGGCAAGTAACCAAATTGGGGAAGCAATGAAAGAACAAAATGAGCGGAAAAAGAAAGAGTAGTTTTCTGCTTTAATAAAGCTAAAGGCCCAACTATGTTGGGCCTTTTTTGATGGTACTAGTTAGATCCTTTCTTGGCCCAGGTGTCGCGAAGACCAACCGTTTTATTGAAAATAAGGTTATCCGAAGTAGAATCTGTGTCCGTGACAAAATAGCCTAAACGTTGGAATTGGACATTAGTGCCAGGCGTTAGGTTGACTAATGAGGGTTCAACTTGAGCCGTAATCTGTTTGAAGGAGTCTTCGTTGATGAAGTCTGTAAAATCTTGTTCCTTGTGCCGATCTGGGCTTTCGTCACTGAATAAGCGGTCATATAGGTTCACCTGCGCTGCAACAGCAGTTGCTTGATTTACCCAATGAATCGTTCCCTTTACTTTACGTTGACTGGCCTCTGAGCCTGATCCACTTTTACTGTCGGGATCATAGGTACAGTGAATTTCTGTAATGGTTCCCTCAACATCTTTAATTACCGATTGACCTTCTATAATATACCCGTTCTTTAAGCGGACTTCCTTCCCTAGTGTGAGTCTAAAGTATTTGCGGTTCGCTTCTTCTTTAAAGTCGTCCCGCTCAATAAATAAGTTTTTGGAAAAAGGCATTAAGCGGGAACCCTTGGAAGGATCTTCTGGGTTATTTTCAGCTTCTAACATTTCGGTTGCTCCTTCGGGATAATTGATAATGACCAGTTTGACAGGGTTTAAAACCGCCATTACCCGAGAGGCTTTTGTGTTTAGATCTTCCCGAACACAAAACTCGAGTAGGGAAGCATCAATTATATTTTCGCGCTTGGAAATTCCTGCTGTTTCTACAAAATTTCGAAGTGACTGTGGCGTATAACCTCTTCTTCTTAAACCGGATATGGTAGGCATTCTAGGGTCATCCCAGCCAGAGACTACATTCATTTCGATAAGCTTGGCTAATTTCCGTTTACTCGTCACCGTGTACGAAAGGTTGAGACGGGCAAACTCTCTTTGCTTTGGATAGTGGTGGTCGAGTGGGGTTAAGTTGCTTAAAAACCACTCATAAAGATCTCTGTGAGGCTTAAACTCAAGTGTACACAACGAGTGTGATATGCCTTCGATATAATCCGATTCCCCGTGAGTCCAATCGTACATAGGATAAATACACCAGGTCGAGCCGGTGCGGTGATGCGCTTTCTTAAGAATTCTATAAATGACTGGATCGCGGAATAACATATTGGGGGAGGCCATATCGATTTTTGCACGTAGAACGAGACTGCCCTCTTCGTGTTTTCCATCGGCCATTTCTTGGAACAACTTCATATTGGTCTCCGAATCTGTATCTCGAAAAGGACTGTTGGTTCCCGCCTGTGTTGGGGTTCCTTTTTGAATTGCCATGTCTTCAGAGCTTTGGCTATCTACATAAGCCAAGCCCTTAGAAATTAATTCTTGAGCCCAAGCAAATAACTGATCAAAATAATCCGACGCATACCGCTCTTCTGCCCATTGATAGCCCAACCACTGAATGTCGCTTTTGATGGCGTTTACATATTCGATACTTTCTTTGGCAGGATTAGTATCGTCAAAACGAAGATTGACTGGGGCATTAAAACGTTGCCCTAAATTAAAATTCAAGGCAATGGCTTTTACATGGCCAATATGCAAATATCCATTCGGTTCGGGAGGGAAGCGGAAGCGGAGTTTGCCTGCAGAAAAGCCTGCATCTAAGTCGGCTTCGACAATTTGTTCTATAAAGTGTAAAGATTCAGTATGTTCGGACATGAAATAAATTTTAACAAAGATATCGAAAAAGAAAAAGGGATGGAGCTATTATTAACGCCTCTTTTTTATATTTGCGCAAAGTCTAGCTATGGGAATTATTAGGGTAAAAAATATTCAGCTGTATACCAATCATGGCTGTATGGTCGAAGAAGGTAAAATTGGGAGTGATTACGTTGTAAACGTTAAGTTAAAAACAGACCTAGAAGCCTCTGTTCTGTCTGATAGGCTTGAAGATACTGTAGACTATGTTGCCGTTTATAATATTGTAAAAGCAGAAATGGGGGTGCGAGCAAAACTGTTAGAGGTCGTTGTACAAAAAATCATTGATCGGGTATTGAAAGAACATCCAGGCGTACAGTCGGTTCGGGTTCGGGTTGCTAAAAAAAACCCGCCTATTGGTGGCGAAGTAGAAGAAGTAAGCGTAGAAAGAAAAGGGAAAAGAAAAAAGGGGTAAAAAACATTTTATTTACTACTTTTGCCCCACTGGCATCGTGGCCGAGTGGCTAGGCAGAGCTCTGCAAAAGCTTGTACAGCGGTTCGAATCCGCTCGATGCCTCAACAAAAAAACCCGTGAAATTCACGGGTTTTTTATTTATAAAATCTATTGCGTAATTAATTCATCTCCGTGATCGTTCCACCGATACGTTTGCGCTTAATCAGTTTTGTAGGTCTACCGTGGATACGAACTGTTCCGCCAACATTTACTGTAGCTTCTAATAAATCCGAAGCGTGGATATAAGCAACACCGCCGGCTGTAACTTTTACAGTAGTTTGTTCCGTAATGAGGTTTTCCGATTCACAAATCCCGCCACCTAATATTTTAAGCTCGTGGTTTACGGCAACCCCTCTCAAGGAAAGTGTTGATCCAGAGTTGACGCTGGAGCTTATTTTTTCTGACTCTATATGCAAATCAATTGCCGATCCCTCTCGTGCTTTCAATTCAATTTTTGTAGCCTGGAGTACTGCTTGCGATTCAATAATTGATCCTTGATAGGTGTGTATAAGATCCAAGGGTTTTGAAAAATAAACCTCTATATAGGTGTTCTTTGGGTTAAAAATTTGATCTATCGAATGCTTAATTCGCAATACATCCTTATTAAGTGTTACAACTACAGTCTCAAAGTTTTCTCCGGACAACACCATTTTGTTTTCATTTGAAGGAATCAATTTTACTTGAATCCCTGTAAATAATTTAATCCCTGTAAATGGACCCAAAGTAATCGTTTTTGTGCGTTCGGGTCGCTTAGTCTCTTGAGCGGGAATCGAATCTTGAACAACCTCTTGGGCAGAAATCATTGGAAGTGTTAGGAGTAAGAAGAACGTGAAGAGCGCTTTCATATGTATGTTTTTATCTTGTATAAATTTAGTAATTCTAAATGATATTATTTTTCTTCTAATTTAAAATCTAAATGTCTTTTAATTAAATCTGCCTTCAGAACGCTCACATTTATTGAATCTCCTAATTGATAGCGTTTTTTTGTACGCTCGCCAACCAATGCATGAGCTTTATCGTCAAAATTAAAATAATCTCCCGTAATGTCTTTGATTCTAATCATCCCTTCGCATTTATTCTCAACTAATTCTACATAAACACCTCGATCAGTAACCCCGGAAATTACGCCTTCAAAAGTTTTTCCAACCTTATCTTCCATAAATTTAATCTGCATGAATTTGATGGAATCTCGTTCTGCTTTAGTGGCTATCAATTCACGCTGAGACGAATGTACACAAGCGGCTTGAATTGTATCGGGATCTTTTACTTTTTGTTTGGCTAAATGTAGTTCTAATAAGCGGTGTACCATTACATCAGGATATCTACGAATAGGGGATGTAAAATGCGAATAAAAGTTAAAGGCCAATCCGTAATGACCAATATTATCAATATTATATTCGGCCTTACTCATACAGCGTATAGTAAGGGTATCGATTAGATTCTGTTCTTGTTTTCCTTGAATATCTGATAATAAAACATTCAGTGATTTACTAACATCCTTAGTTTTTAAATCCAATTTATATCCAAAATTAGAAACCACCATTTGAAGGTTGTTCAATTTGTCTGCATCGGGTTCATCGTGAATTCGATATACAAAAGGCAAGGGTGTTTTGCGATTTCCTGCAAATGAAGCAACCTGCTTATTCGCTAATAACATAAATTCTTCTACAAGTTTATTAGCATCTTTAGATGTTTTGAAATAAACACTTTCAGGTGTATCATCTTCTTTTAAAATAAAATTTACCTCTACACGATCAAAAGATAATGCGCCATTTCGCATCCGTTGCGTTCGCAATTTCTTAGCCAGATTATCGAGAGTTAGTACCGCATTCAAAAGATCGTCACTCACGGTATATGCAGCGCCCGTCAGTGAAATAGTTTCTGAAACACGTGGTTTTTGTGTTTCTATTAATTCTTGAGCTTCTTCGTATGCAAAACGGTGATCGGAATAAATAACAGTTTTTCCAAACCATTCTTCTAAAACATCTCCTTTGGAATTCATTGTAAATACTGCAGAAAAAGTATATTTCTCTTCATGGGGACGCAAACTACATACCCCATTAGAAAGCACTTCAGGTAGCATTGGAACAACACGATCAACTAAATAAACTGAGGTTGCTCGTTCATATGCTTCTTTGTCTAAAACACTATGCGGTTGAACATAATGAGAAACATCTGCAATATGAATTCCTATTTCAAAGCAATCATTATCTAGTACTTTAAATGATAAAGCATCATCAAAATCCTTAGCAGTTTTTGGATCTATAGTAAACGTAAGTGTATCTCTAAAATCTCTTCTCTTTTTAACTTCCTCTAGTCTGATGGATTGATCTATTGCATTGGCTGCTGCTTCAACTTCATCTGGGAAATGCAAAGGCAAACCATAATCCGATAAAATCGCATGCATTTCTGTATTGGTTTCCCCAGGAGGACCAAAGGATTCAATTAAGGTTCCGCTGGGAGATTCTGCTCGTTTTGGCCAATCGGTGTATTCTACTAAAACCTTGTCACCATTGGTATAATCGTCTAATTGCTTTTTATCAATAAAAAAATCAGTATACATTCTAGGCCCACGTGTCAAAACAAAAGCATAGTTTTTTTCTATCTGTAACACCCCTACGAATTGGGTTTTATTTCTTTCAAGGATACTTACAATTTCACCTTCGAAAGCACCTGATTTTTGCTTGCGTTTATACACATAAACTTCAACTAAATCTCCTTGGAAAGCTCTATTAATATTGTTTTTAGGAATCATTATATCATGTTCCAAATCTTCACAAATAACAAACCCTCTCCCTGTAGATGTAACGTCTAAAGTTCCTTGATAATAATCCTTACTTGCTTTTACTAGTGTATATTTTCCTTCGGAGGGACTAGAGAGTATTTTTTCTGTTGTCAAACGATTTAAAATTTTTATAATTTCATCGCGTGTTTTCGTGTCTTTTATATTTAATGCTCCTGAAACTTCTTTGTAATTGTACTGTTTTCCTGTATTATCGCGAAAATATTTCGTTACTCTTCGTTCTAAAGAGTTATTCTTCTTCTTTTTAAACATAGAAACAAAATTACTCTATTAAATTTGAACTCTAGTTTTTATTATGAACAGACTTAACAATATTAATAATTTATTTTTATTTATTTTTAAAAAAAATGATGTCTATTATAGCGTGTTAATAGCGGTATTCTTTTATTTATATTTTTTAGGAATAAACCA
>DLQQ01000035.1:0-12837 GCA_002477625.1 Candidatus Arcticimaribacter sp. UBA7428 | reverse complement strand
ACCTTTTTTTGAACAATAAATTGCATAAAGTTTATAAAGTTTATTTTGAAAAAAGAAAAAATTTAGCAAGTGTAAAGAGTAACGAAATTATAGGTATTTACTATTAGAACTTATTAACAAAGTATCCAATTTGTGGTAGCTGTTTATAAACAAGAAGGAGGGGTTTGTTTACATTTATAAAAAATTAAAAATATGCAGTTTTCAATTGGTAATGACCACGCAGGAGTAGATTATAAAGAAGCAATAGTTTCTTACCTTATTAGTAAGGGACATGAGGTATTAAATCACGGTACAGACAGTGAGGATAGTGTTGATTATCCTGACTTTATTCATCCGGTTGCTCAGGACGTATCTTCAAAAGAAGCAAGCTTAGGTATTATCATATGCGGTAGTGGTAACGGTGCTTCTATGACTGCAAATAAATATCAAGACATTCGTTCAGCGCTTTGTTGGACTAAAGAGATTGTAGCTTTGGCTCGTCAGCATAATAATGCGAATATTTTGAGCCTTCCGGCTCGTTTTATCTCAATACCTCAGGCAATTGCTATGGTTGAGGTTTATATCAATACTGATTTTGAAGGAGGAAGGCACCAAAATAGAATTGATAAAATTCCTTGTAGCTAATGATTCACTTTACTTATAAAACGTTTGATCAATTGACATCAACTGAATTGCACGATATGTATGCTTTACGGTCAGAAGTTTTTGTGGTTGAACAGGATTGTGTTTATCAAGATATTGATGGAAACGATCCAAAATCCATCCATGTACTGGGAAGTATTGAAGGGGACTTGGCCGCTTATGCCCGTATTTTAGATCAAGGGCTTTCTTATGCAGATTACAGCTCCATTGGAAGAATTGTTGTTTCACCTGTCCATAGGGCACAAAAACTAGGCCATGCATTGGTTGATTTTGCTATAAAAACGACTCAAAAAGAATATGCAAATTCCCGCATTAAAATCTCGGCTCAGGCTCACCTAGAAAAGTTTTATCAAACCCATCAATTTAAAGCAACAGGAGAAGCGTATCTAGAAGACGGGATACCCCATATTGGGATGCTTTTAGAAGGCTAAACAAAGGTCGATTTATTCCTGTTTTGTAGAATTTGATTGACTAAATAATTCATATACACCTTGGACAAGTTCGTTGGTCAACGGGTGTTTTCTCCCCGTATAAATCAACATACAGGCTCCTCCAAAAGGAATATTCCCTTCTGCTTTTTTCAACGCAATACGCAGCTGCCGCTTAATTTTATTTCTATCCACTGCCCTTTTAAAGTTTCTTTTAGGGACAGAAACACCAACGTAAAGTTCGTTTTCTGATGCTTTTGATTCTAGTACTCTTAAGAGTAAGTGTTTGGAACGAAGCACGGTTCCTTTACGAAACAGTGCGTCGATTAATTCTTTTCCTTTTAAACGATTTAGGGTAATCAGTTTACTCATTTTGATAGGTATTGTTTTCGCGATCCAGATCGGCCATATAGTAGGTAGGATCTATGGTTATCAATTCAATTTCTTCTGCTTTGCGAGGAACAGAAAAACTATAGTTAGGATTCGCCCATGACCAGTCCTTTTCGATATTCCAAGGCAGCCCGTAAGGGTTTTCTTTTTCTCCCCGCATTAGAGTAATCGGGATATAATGGATTTCTTGAGTTCCGTCCTTATACCGAACTAAGATGTCTAGGGGCATTGGCATTAACCCTTTGCGCTCTAAATTTATTTGAGTTGTGTTTTCCAGACTAATAACATCCGAGATTGCATAATCAATAGTATTGGTGGTTTGTGTCCAATCGGTCAAGTACCAACGCAACTGTATTCCTGATACACGCTCGGCAATTCTACGAATATCATTCGGAACAGGATGCTTGAATTTAAACTCATTGTAATACGCTTGTAGTGTTTTGAATATGTTTTCATTCCCTATAATATAACCCAGTTGTCCTAAGAACACAGCGCCTTTATTGTATGCCGTGCTTTCATAGGCATAGTTATAATGGTAGCGATTTGCATTGGTGCTTTGGGCTTGTTCAACTCCAGAACCAGCGAGGCGGAAATATCCACTGTAAGATCCCTCTAAAGGGAAATCCTTATTTTCTTTGAGTACTTTATCTTCAGCAAGTGTCGATATAAAAGTGGTAAAGCCTTCGTCCATCCATTCGTGTTTGGTTTCGTTTGTTGCTAGAATGTGCTGAAACCAAGAATGTGCCAGTTCGTGGGCAGTTACCCCTACCAAAGAACCAAATTTACGCTCCCCTGTAATCAAGGTACACATGGCGTACTCCATTCCGCCGTCTCCCCCCTGAATCACCGAGTATTGTTTATAAGGGTATTCTCCAATCTTTTCATTGAAATACACCATCAATTCTGCCGTTAAAGGCTGAAGTTTCTTCCAGTTTTCAATGATGTCGGGATTGTTTTTATAAAAGAAATGCAGATCGACATTATTTGGACCGGGATAGACATCGTGAATATAATCGGTGTCCGCAGCAAATGTAAAGTCGTGCACATTTGGCGCTATAAAATGCCAGGTGATTTTCCCTTTTTTAGTTTTAGCTTTTTTTCGATCGCTATAGCCTTTACCAATTTTATCTGCGTTTTGAAGGTAACCGCTACCGCCAACAGTAAAATCTTTATCGAGCGTAATTTTAACATCAAAATCTCCCCAAACACCATGAAATTCTCTTCCAGTATAGGGATCTGTATTCCATCCGTCCACATCGTATTCTGAAAGCTTTGGATACCATTGCGCCATAGAAAAAGCAACTCCTTCTTCTGTGTTTTTGCCACCTCGACGAATCATATCCGGCACATGACCCTTAAACTCCAAATCCAATACGGTTGATGCTCCAGAAACAAGCGGCTTGTTTAATGTTACCTCTAAAATTGTTCCTGATTCTAACGTCTGAACGGGGACTCCGTCTTGTTTCAAAGAAGAAACCTTGAGATAGCCCTGTTGATATGGGGTTAATGTATCGAGACTTACCTTAAAACGGCGGTTTTTATCACCTCCGTTTTTAAGGCGGATGGCCATATCGCTTTCAGGCTGAAAAGCATTGAAATATAAATGATAGAAAACTTTTGTTAATGTTTCGGGAGCGTTGTTGGTGTAAACCAATTGTTGGGTTCCAGAATAATCTGCTGTCTCAGCATCGAGCTCAACAGTCATGGTATAGTCCACTTTTTGCTGCCAATATTGTGCAGAAAGGCTCAGTGAAAAAAGAAAAGCAAGGGCAAAAGCAAGTTGTTTCATTGTTGTGTTTTTAATAAAAAATAATGCAATAAATGTAATAAACTAAGATTTAAAATAGTTGTCAAAAAGAAAACTTTCTTTACAACGAACTCCTTTTGCAGTTTGTTCAAGTGAAATGAGTTCGTTTTCTGCGTCGTGCTCTAAAAACAACAAAAAATCATTTGCTACTGCACGATCAAGGAAAGAAGCTTTTTCTTCTAGTGTTAGAAGGGGTCTTGTGTCGTAGCCCATTACATAGGGTATGGGAAGATGTCCAACTGTTGGAATCAAATCGGCGGCAAAAACGATTGTTTTTCCTTGATATTGAATCATGGGAAGCATTTGCTTCTCGGTATGACCGTCCATCAAAAGGATGTCGAACCCTAAGGCTGTTTTTTTAAGTTGCTTTTCTGTTCCAATTAATAATTCCAGTTGACCACTTTCGTGTATGGGAAGAATGTTTTCAGGCAAGAAAGATGCTTTTTCTCTGGGATTAGGTTTTTTAGCCCATTCCCAGTGGTTTTGATGCGACCAAAAGCGAGCATTTTTAAAAGCGGGCACTAAAATTCCGTTTGAGTTGAATTCAATAGCTCCACCACAATGGTCGAAATGTAAATGAGTAAAAAAAACATCGGTTATATCATCCCGATGAAAGCCGGCCTTTTGAAGCGAGCTGTCTAGGGTATGATCTCCCCAAATAGCATAGTGCCCATAGAATTTATCGGACTGTTTGTTTCCCATTCCCGTGTCAATCAAAATAAGTCGATCTCCATCTTCGATGAGTAGTGAACGCGCTGCCATTTTGATTCTATTCTTTTCGTCAGCGGGGTTGGTTCGCTCCCATAAAGCCTTTGGAACTACACCGAACATTGCGCCGCCGTCGAGCATAAAGTTACCGGTTTCAATGCGGTGTAATTTCATAAAATTTATTTTAGCAGTTGGATGCGTGTAAGGTAATTGTCTGAAGTTATATACAAGGCGCTTTCGTCTGCATTAAAGGCGCAATTTGCCGAAGAAACCATGGTTTTTATTGTTCCTATGTGCTTGCCTCCTGGGGTAAAGATCAGAACACCACCTGGGCCTGTAGCAAAAACATAGCCTTTGCTGTGGACTTTTAATCCATCGGCCAGGCCTTTTTCCTTTATACCTGTTGCATCGAAAAATATTTTTTCGTTTTTCAACTCACCGTTTTCAAGAGAAAAAGAGAGCCATAGGTTTCTTTTAGAGTCCGAATTGGCAACATATAAAACGGATTCGTCTGGCGAAAAAGCCAGCCCGTTAGGACGATTCAAACCATTGTAAACCCGAGTTATTTTTCCTTTAGCGTCTAAACGGTAAACACCGTTTTCAGCAATTTCTTTTAATGGGTCACCATCGCCCTTAAGCCCATAGGGAGGGTCGGTAAAATATAAATCTCCGTTTTTGGCTATAATTAAATCATTAGGACTGCTGAATCTTTTTCCTTCATATTCAGCGACGATTGTTTTGAATGAACCGGGTTTTGCGAGAGGCTTCTCGATCATAGCGATTCTGCGGTCACCGTGCTGCGCGATGAGCAAATTGCCTTCCGGGTCAAGGATTAAGCCGTTAGCACCACTCTTTTTGTCGTTAGGCGCAATGCCCGTATAGCCGCTAGGATCTAAATAGAGCGACAGGCCATTGGACTCGTTCCAGCGGAACATTTTATTTTCAGGAACATCGGTAAACAGAACAGAATTTAGTTCAGGAACCCAAACCGGCCCTTCAGCCCAGCTAAAGCCATCGGCTAAAATTTCGATGACTGCATCTGCAGCAATAAGGCTGTTTATTTCTGGGTCAAGGCGTTCAATTTCACCTAGGGTTTTTTGAGCCGCAACACAAAAGAAAACGCCAAGGCAAAGCGCAAGAGTGAATGTTTTTTTCATGAGGTTATTGTTTCTTTAAAATTTGGGTTAATTCTTTTCCAAAAGCCAGCATTTTTTTAATTTCATCGATACTCGAAAGGCGATTTCGACCCTTGATGAGGAGGGTTTTTTCGTTGGTTTCTACATGGAAATACGAGTGGCTTTCAAAAAAGAAAATCAATTCTGGAGTAAACCATTTTCTAATTTCAGATCTATTCTTTCCACCAAGAAAAAAACGTCTTGAAAAATCAGGGGCTTCAACAAAGTCAATATCTCGATACCCGAGAGGTTCGTATAAATTCGCCAACAAATGTTCTTTGTCTAAAATAAATTGAGGCACCCTTTCTTCCAATTGAATCATTAAAAAAGAAGATTTCAAGTCTTCTTTTGCGATAAAAGCTCCTTCGCTATATGAAAGGTCAAACAAAGTAAATTGTTCTGATTCATCGAATAAAACATTGTATTGATAATTGATTTGTTTGGACTTAAAATATTCAAACTGCTCCAAGTTATTGGCCTCTGACGAGAGCTCAGGACGATAAGACCACTTTAAGTTTTTTGCAAGTCTTTTGAGTGTTTTTTGTCTTTTTGTAAGGTGCTTTCCAAGATTTAAAAAATCTTTCATGGGAAGTACTTTTCGTATTGCAAAAGGATGCTGTGTGTCAGAAAAATGCACATCCAAGCCGATGATTTCAAAGACCCCATTCTTACTTGAAAAACTCCTTCTATAATCACTTAGACCTTCCATAACGGTATGATCAACAAACTCACAAAGAGAGAAGTCTACAATAACGTGTTCGTGCTCTGGAATTTCGTCAAGAAGCGCCTTTAACTTATAAAAGTTTAAAAAACTACAGAAGTTTTTTACACTGACAAAATAGTTCCCGCTATCTTCTTCTTTAAACATCAAAACGTTGGGCTTTAGCCAGTTGCGTGTGAAAAAAAAGACACTTTTATTGATCAATATATGGATCATAAAAGTTGCTAATACACCGAAGGCAATTCCTGTAATCAGACCATAAGCTAGGGTCATACCCAGTGTGACAAGAAAAATAGCGCCCTGTTCTTTTCCAATTTTAAACAGCATGATTAGGTTTTCAGGAGCGGCCAAGCGATAGCCCGTGTACACCAAGATGGCCGCCAAAGCAGGAAGCGCAATGCGTTGGATTTGATCTTGAAAAAGAACAATAAAAAGCAAGAGAAAGAGGGCATGAAACAAGTTGGCAGATCGGTTAGATCCTCCATTGTTTACATTTACCGAACTGCGGGCAATAACGGTAACGACATTCAATCCTCCGACAAAACCACTGATGGTAGTTGCTATTCCTAAAGCTCTAAGGTCTTTATTCACGTTGGATCTTCTTTTTAAAGGATCCAGTTTATCTACGGCTTTGATGCTAAGCAGGGATTCAATACAGGAAATTAAAGTAAGGGAAATTACAATCCCAATGAATTCGACACTTCCGAGCCTTCCAAAATCTGGAAAAGGAAGNNCTAAGTTTTCAGGTAGGGCAATGAGTAAATTTTCACCCATGGGATAGGGAATGGCAGCGATCAATTCGTAATAATAGGTCAGCCCTATAGCCAAAACAACCACCCACATGGGTGCAGGAATTAGGTGAAAAATAGGGTTTCTAATCCGGGAATATAAAATTAAAATCAAAAAACTTCCAACGCCTAATCCGGCAGCTAGAAGCACCTCTAGGGTTGGATTTTGAAAAATATGCAGCAGGCTGTTTGGGACCTGCGCAAGTAGCCCGAAAGGGCTTCCTGAAGCTGTTGTCACTCCAAGCATGACATGAACCTGCTTAGCCAAAATTCCAATTCCGATAGCAGCCAGCATACCTTGTAGCGCAGAAGCAGGAAAAAACTCACTCAATGCACCAAACCGGAAGAGACCGAAAAGGAAAATTAGAATCCCCGAGAGAACAACTGCTGCTAGGGTAAACAGATACCCTTGGTAAAGATCGCCTCCCCCCAAAAGTGTGATAGAGGAAAGCAATACAATGACTAAGCCGTTTCCAGGCCCTGCAATTGTTAATTGAGACCCTCCTAAAAGCGCTACAACAACTCCCCCAACTACAGCCGACAAAATCCCCGCAATAGGAGGGGCTTCCGAAGCAATTGCTAAACCAAGCCCCAGAGGCAAGGCAACGAGAGAGACGACAAAACCGGCAAAGATATTGCCGGGCAGTGCGCCTAAAAAGCTTTTAAAAGCGCTTGTTTTACCCATTTTGTTTGCTTTTTATGATGAGAACATCGGTGGGTAATTCGGATAAAATATGCTCTAGATCCTTTGGGAAAATACGCTCTAGAAAACCTTTTCTTTTTTCATCACTGTTCATTATGAGTAAATCGGCTCGAACAACCTTGGCATAATGACCAATAGAATATCCTCGGGTTCCAAAAATATTTTGGGAGTGTATCTTTATGTTCTCTTTCAAAGAGTCCGAAATACGACTTAAAATTTCTCGAACACGTGAAAGTTCACGCCGTTTTAATTTTTCTTTTCGAAGGGTTACCTTTCTCAAGCCGCGATCATCGTCTGCCTCTTCGGCAACTTCTGAGCGGTTAATTTCTTCTACCAAGGTGAGTTTTGACGCACCCAATGCTTGGGCAAAATGAAAGGCAGAACGAACTGTATTTTCCGTTTCTGGACTTTCGAAAGCGTTTACGACTACATGCTGTGATGCCTTTCGAATTACAGAAGGTTTAATCATTAATAAAACGGAACAGGGGGCGTTTCGAGTGAGTTTACGGGCAATTGAGCCCATATAGAATTTCAACATATTTTCTCGTTGCATTGCTCCGAGCAAGAGTAAATCTATCTTGTTTTTCTTGCACTGTTCATTTATGGTTTCAACGGGCTCCCCCTCTTCCCAAAGCACTGAAAGGTGTTGGGGCTGAACAGGAGACTCTTCTAAAATTTCAGTAAATGTTTTTGCTTTTGCAGGCGATTTTGACCCCACATGAAGAAAGTACAGGTGGGCATTTAAAAAATCAGCCAACCGCATCGCTTCAAAGACATTTGCTTTGAGGTTGGGCGAAAAGGCAAAACCGATTAAAATTTTATTGAAAGGCGCGTTGTTCACTTAGTTGCATTTTTTGAAATATACAGAAATTATTTGAAAAAGAGAACGAAAAAAGGGAGGATAGGAGTGGACAGAAAACTTATTTTTTGACAAATTCAGTTCGTAAAATAATGTTCATTTTGTTGAATCTGCAATCAATTTCATCTGCATGATCGGTCAAACGAATGTTTTTTACGGTTGTTCCTCTTTTGATCGTTGTTGAGGTTCCTTTGAGTTTTAGATCTTTGGTTAGTTTTACCGTATCTCCTTCATTTAATATGTTTCCGTTGGCATCTTTTACATCCATAGAGCTCTTTTTTGATAAAGATAAGGGATAAAGATAAAGGTGCAAAAGGAATTTCGTCCCAACAAAAGAGGTCTTAAAGCGAAAGGCTTTTCCCAATTTTAGGGAGGTGAAGGGTTCTTTTTTGAGCTTCAAAAAGATGCTGAGTGGTGACACAAAGTTTCAATTTAATGTTTTTTGAAAGCAAATGCTATTATCGGTAGTCAAATAGGGTTCGTAATTCGGAATACGGCGGTATCCAGATTTGCTATATAGGGCGACTGCTTCGGGGAGGTTTTTACCCGTTTCTAAAACGCAACGTTTGTTTCCAAGTTCTTTCGCCCAGGCTTCTAGCTCCTTTAATACCAGCGTTGCGGTTCCTTTTTTACGACCAATAGGCGGGGTATACATGCGTTTGAGTTCGACCGTACCAACTTCAAAAAATTTAAAAGCACCACAGCCAACAGCGATATCACCTTCATAGGCAAGGACGACATGACCCAAGCTTTCAATCCCATTAAATTGGTTGTAAAAGGCGTGGTCTTCCCCATCACGAACGCACAGTTCTTGGTTTAGTGTTTCAACTAAAGCTTTAAAATCAGTATGATTGTGATCGGTTCTCAGCAACAACATGTTATTTTTTTTGGGCAAAAAGCCAAGGCAGGAATTCGGGATCTCCAAAAACAGTATCCCAACTGTTATGGTTCACTCCAGGATACCAATTATAAATTACAGAAGCTCTTTTTTTAAGCAGGGCTGAAACCATTTTTTTTGAATGATCGATCGCTACAACTTGGTCCGCGTCCCCGTGGTCGATACGCCAAACGGGGCGTCGAATTTTTCTAGCAATTTTGGGGTTTGCTCCCCCACAAATTGCAAAAGCTGCAGCAAACATCCGAGGGTTTCTATAAACCAATTCAAAGGTTCCCATACCCCCCATAGACAAGCCACCGACATAGATGCGCTCTTTGTCGACACCATAGTTGTCCTTGATGTGATCCATCATGCCTTCAACCAAATCGAGCATAGGGTTATTTTTAGGCTTTTTTACATACGAAAAGCCAGTATCAGTTCGACTTGTTGTTGCCCAATATGCGTTTTTTGAACACTGAGGAAATACAATAATTGCAGGATTATTTTTACGAAATTCTGAGTCTAAAAAAAGGCTACTCCCGTGAACCAATTGGAGTTCATTGTCGTTTCCTCGTTCTCCAGATCCGTGGAGGAAAACAAGTAAGGGATAGTTCTTTTTTGCAGAATAATTTTTAGGCAACAAAATCCGATAGGGAAGGGATTGCCCCTCTTCTTCATAGGTTGCATAACGATATTCTTGAGCAAGAATTTTGTAAGGACTCATTAGAATGGTTAGAAACAGGAGAACAGAATAATATATTTTCATTTGTTTTTTTAAAGCTTTTCAGTTAAAAGGGCAATCATGGTTTTGATACCATCGCGATAATTTCCAAGGCGAATGTTTTCGTTTGGACTGTGTTGGTTGTTATCAGGGTTTACTGTTGGAACTGCAACAGCAGGAATACCAAGCGTAAGAACAAAAGGAGAAATTGGAATTGAACCTCCGCTCATTCGGATTCGGATAGGCTCCTTGTCAAAAGCCCTTTTCATGGACTTGGTTAGCCAAACACCAATTTTAGAATCAAAAGGCGTTCTAAACGATTGGTAAGAAACGGTAGCTTTATAGGTTGCTATTTTGGGGTAGGTAAGACGCTCCTCTTTAGTAGGAACACGATCAATAACATAGTACCCTTGCTTTTCAATGTGTTCTTTTATGAGCCTTAAAAGGCGCTCTGGATTGGACTCTAAAACCAAGCGTACATCAATTTCTGCCTTCGCCCATGCGGGAATAATCGTCCGTGCTTTTTCATTAATTTCTCCTGACTGCATGCCTCGGATATTGAGTGAAGGGAATTGTATGGATTCGTGATAATAAGAACCCACCTGATCTGTAGCTGCAATTTGAACTGCATCCATAAAGCCTTCCTTGTCGAAAGGCGTACTCTTCAATGTATTTTCAGTTTCCAAGTCGATAACAATACCATCATAAAACCCAGGGATAATAACTTTTCCGTCCTCGCCTTTCATTGAAGCCAACAAACGCGACAAACGGAGCGCTGGGTTTGGAACGTAATTCCCGAAGTGACCACTGTGTTGAGGAACAATTGGGCCATAGGTTGTGAGTTGAGCAGTTGCAATTCCTCTTGCCCCAAAGGATAGGGTTGGCTGGTTGGATCGATGCTGTGGGCCATCGAAAATAACCAGGTTGTCTGCTTTTAAAAGAACTTTGTTTTCGAGAACTGCCAGCGGAAGGTTTGGCGAACCTAACTCTTCTTCAAAATCGATAATTATCTTCAGGTTAAAGTTGGGGCTTTTACCCAACTCTTTGATTGCATCAAGGGCTGCTAGAAACATGATTACCGGACCTTTTGCATCACTTGCAGATCGGGCATAAATGCGCCAGTCGTCTTCATATTTTACTAAACTATCCCAAGGAAGAGTTTTCCATTGTCCCTTATCATTTTGTTTTTTAACCACAGCTTCGTAAGGGTTTTCTTGTTCCCATTGACTAGGATCAACCGGTTGACCGTCTACGTGGACATAAAACAGTACTGTTTTTAGATCAGGATCAAGAACTTTTTCGGCAAGCAGTAAGGGTGCAGCTGCTGTATTGATTCGCGTTGTTTTAAAACCGCGGCCTTGAAATTCGTTTTCGCTCCAAAGCATATTGGCTTCATAAGCCAAAGGCTTATTGGCATCGTTGGGAAGCCTCAAAAAAGACAGCAAAAGAGGAAATGTTTTTTGAGCGTATTGTTCTGCAATACGATCCAAGGTTTTTAAATTCTGAGCCCCTGAAAAGAAAGGAGCTAATAGCAGTAAGGCAAGAAGGCAAATCGTTTTTTTCATAAGGGTTTTTACAGTAATATTATTGATTAATGTCCTCAAGGAATTGAGCACCTCCTAGGGCCTCTAATTCTTTTTTATTCAATTGAAGTACCCGAACTTTCAAAGGCACCCGCTCCAGCGGAGCATCTAGTGAATCTATTGGGAGTGTAGCAATGCTATTCAAAACATCCAACCCTTTAAATACCTGACCGAAGACGGTGTATTTCTGATCCAAACGGGCTATCCCAAGCGCATCATGAACAAGGTAAAACTGACAACCCGCCGATAGCTTTCCCGGATTATCATCACGCCCCATTCCAACTGCGCCATAAAGGTGTTTGATTTCTGGTACAAACTCCGGTTCAATCAAATAATCAGAAGGGCCGAAGCCTTCGGGCGTGTCTGGGCAACCTCCTTGAACGACAAAGTTTTCAATCACTCGATTAAAACTCAAATCATCCCAATACTGTGCTTGTGCCAATTCTATAAAACTAGCTCGATGCAAAGGGGTTTCTTCATAGAGCCAAAAGGAGAGGGCTCCCAAAGGAGTTTCTATATGACCGATAGGGTAGGTTCTTTCTTTACGCTCTTGACAAGAAGTGAGTACAATAAGGCAAAGAAGAACGATTTTTTTCATGATCATTTTTTAAACAAATTAAGAAAGCACAAGGACCATAGCGAAGCCCGTTTGCGTTAAAAGTACTTTTTTCTGATGAACCAAGAGCGTTACTAAGCAAGGCTTGAAAAGATTGAAACTTAAATTGTAAGATTAAAACCCCCAAGAGGCTTAGCCCGATAAGAAGCGAATAGTCAATCATATTATTGCCATTGGGTGTGAAATGTTTGTTCAAAAGCTTTGTCTACACGACGGTAGGTATGCGCTCCAAAAAAGTCGCGTTGAGCTTGAATGAGATTCGCTGGAAGGGTTTCACTGCACATCGCAATCCAATAATTATATGCCGAAGAATAACACGCTAAAGGAATTTTTTGATCGACTCCGTGATGGATAATAGCGGCAGCACCCGCCTCGTTTTCTTTTAGTAAATCTAAAACAGCCGTATTGTTAAGCAGTGATTTTTCTGTTTTAAAGCTGTGAACGAGTGTTTCCATTAAACGCGAACGAATGATACATCCCTGAGTCCATATACGAGCTGTTTCTGAAGGGTTGTATTCCCAACCGTATTGTTGAGAAGCGTTTCCAATCAGATTAAAACCTTGAATATGATTCACAATCCGAGCAAAGCGATAGGCTTCAATTAGTGATTTTACATCAATATCAACATGTTTTTTGGCCTTAGGCTTTCTTGCTGATAAAGCGATCCGCTGTGTTTTAAAGGAAGAGAGGTAACGAGCAAAAACAGATGCAGACATCATTGTATTGACGGACCCTAAGGATAAGGCAGCCGAACTGGACCACATTCCCGTTCCTTTACTACTCGCTTGATCTAAAATCAAATCGACTAAAAAATGTTCT
>DLQQ01000087.1:680-3816 GCA_002477625.1 Candidatus Arcticimaribacter sp. UBA7428 | reverse complement strand
GCTATTTTAGAATCTCTTCGAGCCTACCAAGCCAGTGGTAAACAACCCAAAAACGACATCATTATTTTGTTTACGGATGCAGAAGAAGTGGGACTTGTAGGGGCCAAGCTTTTTGTTCGTTCCCATCCATGGGCCAAAAACATTGGTTTGGCACTCAATTTTGAGGCCCGAGGAAGTGGAGGTCCAAGTTCTATGATCGTCGAAACCAATCAGGGAAATAAAAACCTCATCAAAGGGTTTGTAGAAGCCAATCCCGAATTTCCAGTCGCCAGTTCGCTTTTATATAGCGTTTATAAAATGCTGCCCAACGATACTGATTCAACCATTTTAAGAGAAGAAGGCGATATCGATGGTTTGTTTTTCGCCTTTATTGACGATCATTTTGACTATCATACCGCAGGGGATAACTTTGAGCGGATGGATCGGAACTCCCTTGAACATCAAGGAAGTTATTTAATGCCTTTACTGCATTATTTTGCCGATGCAGATTTAGAGCAAGTCAAAAGCGAGGAAGACTATGTATACACCAATTTTCCCCTACTAAAAATGATTGCTTATCCGTTCAGTTGGGTCATGCCCTCAACCTGTGTTGCAATTCTTTTATTTATAGGAATCCTCTTTTTTGGGTTTAGAAAAGGGAAATTAAAATGGCGCTCTATTTTGAAGGGTTCGGTTCCCTTTTTATCAGCAGTTTTTGGGGCTCTTTTTGTGGGCCTTTATGGATGGTCAAGTTTGCTTAAACTATATCCACACTACCAAGAAATTCTTCACGGGTTCACCTACAACGGACATGCCTATATTGCACTCTTTGTTTCTTTATCACTAGCAATAACTTGGTTTATGTACGCCAAGTTTCAAAAAGAAATAACCGCTGCAAACCTTTTTGTGTCGCCGCTTTTGATTTGGTTGCTCATTAATATCTTCCTTGCAATTTATCTCAAAGGAGCAGCTTATTTTATCCTCCCTTTTTATTGTGCATTGTGCTCCTTCTGGTTGCTTTTAAAACAAGAGAAGACAAACCCAATCCTACATTGGGTATTGGCTATCCCAGCTGTAGTACTATTCAGCCCATTAATTCAAACCTTTCCTGTTGGCTTGGGTTTAAAGACTATAGTAATCAGCACTGTTTTTACCGTTTTACTTTTTGGATTACTACTTTCATTTTTGAGTGGCTATACCTACAAAAAATACTTAGCTCAAGGCTTTCTTGTACTTGCTCTTGTCTTTTTTGGACTCGCACATCATACCAGCGATTTCAATGAAGATCGTAAAAAACCAAACAGCTTAATGTATTTCCAAGATCTAGAGGCTCAAAAGGCCTATTGGCTAACCTACGACACCATATTAGACGATTGGACCAGCTCGTATCTCGGGACAGAACCCAAAACGGCAGCTACCGTTGTAACTTCTGCGGCAAAAAGTAAATACAATTCAGGATATACCTTCGCAGCAGATGCGCCTGCCAAAGCAATACCCCATTATCAGTCCAGGCTAATTCGAGATACGCTTGTCGGTGATCAACGGACTGTTACGTTTAAATTAATTCCCGAAAAAAAGGCAAACGTTCTCCGACTTTATGTAGACCAAGAAATCACGTTTACCTCACTTGCATTCAATGGGCAAGCAGTAGAGAAGAACTTGTCTTATACCGAATCCAATAACAGGCTTCTTACGTTCTATGTGTACGAAATGGACGCCCTTGAAGTATCCTATACAATTACTCAAGATCTACAGCCAACGTTCACACTTTTGGAGTATTCTTTTGACTTGATGGACAATCCTTGGGTTGAAATGAAGACACGAACCAACCGCATGATGCCCAAACCATTTGTGTTTAATGACGCCCTAGTCATAAAACAAAAAATCACTCCGCACCGAAATGCATTGGAGTGATTTTAATAAAATTTATATGGTTTTTATAAGCTAGTGCCTACCATTTACCCATCATTACACGTGTAGAAGATCGGATCAACTTCACCTCTCCTGTGTTTTCCCAGTATTCTTTCCAAGCTGCCTTTGCAGCCTTGTTGTTCTCTCTGTAGCTTCCTGAGCTCATTGCCGTTTTAAAATCATCAACTCCAACAAGGACATAGTGGGTTTCTCCATCAGGGCTTCTTCCTAAACCAACACGTCCAAGCGTTACTCTTCGATCGCTAGGATTGTATTTGCTGTTATACTTTGTAAAGGCTTTGGCAAATTTAGCTTGATCTACAATTCTCATCGAGTAAAGGTTTTGAATGGGATGAGATCCCGGTTTTCCAAAAGACACTACACTGCTTCCTGCCGCTGAAGAATAATCGTTTGTATATCGACTCATTTTGGTCAGAAACAACTGCCATTCAGCACTAGTTCCCATTTCATATTGTGCTCCAATCGCATCAATACTTCCCGTGAAAATGAGCGAATGAGAAAAGTTCATTCCGTTATCATTGAAATGATTTTCGAATAAAAAAACAGATACGCCCGCGGCTTTATTTCCCTCTACTCCAAAATAATCTCCAACAAGTTTTCCAACAATCTCAACATCTTCAGTAGCTACCGTAAAATTGTAAGCTGTCCAATGGTACTCTTGGGCAGATAGAAATGTTGTGCACAATGCAAATACACCTAATAGTAAATTTTTCATAATAATATAGTTTTAAATCTGTTCGAAGTTACAGATATAAAACAATGATTGCAAATGACAACTTAAAAAAATAAAGTGGTCTGCCAAAAAATATAGCCGTTTAAAACCATATAAAAAAGAGAAGGAAATGATTGTATCCAGCTGTCTTTTATTCTTAAACGAACGATAAAGCCAAGAAGCATTAAAACGGTTAACCCTAGGGAACTAATCGACCAAATCAAGTCACTTTGACTAGCACAAAGCAGTCCAATAGCACCGACTATTTGAAAAAACCCAGTTGTTGTTCTGAAGCGCGCAAGATGGTAGCGTTGGAACTCCAATACCATTTTGTTGCTAAAAAAACAGCTGACACCGAAGCCTAAGAAAGAAAGCCCAGAAAAATAAGATAACCAGTAAATTGGAGACATTTACAAGAGGTTCAATTGACCAGCAACAAGAAATAATGAAAGGCATAACAAACTGAAGGCTGGGAGGTATTTTTGCATTGGATTGCGGACGCTAAAATGTGCG
>DLQQ01000087.1:333-607 GCA_002477625.1 Candidatus Arcticimaribacter sp. UBA7428 | reverse complement strand
CCTGCAATCAAAAGGGTAGCCATTGCTATTTTTGCAGCTCCAACCAAACTTCGAATTAAATCTGATAAGCCGTATTGTTTGAATTCAATTACAATATTATCGAATCGAAAGACCCATACAATAAGAATAGATACTGCAATTATGATTTGAGAAAGGGTGGTTATTAATTCCATTTTTTATTTAAATATAGTAAATATCTACTGTTAATAGTACAATTAACTGTTTTTAAGAACACTTAATCTAGAAAATTGAATGGATGCAATCAATCCGAGAG
>DLQQ01000087.1:0-292 GCA_002477625.1 Candidatus Arcticimaribacter sp. UBA7428 | reverse complement strand
CGATCTAATAAATACCCCATAATTGGTCCCACAAAAATATCGGGAGTATATCCTACAACCGATATTAAACCGACCGCTGTTCCGGTTACCGCTAAAGGAATTTTACCCTCTTGTAAAACAGCAAAATACAATGTTCGAATGGCATAGGTGCCAGTCGCGGTAATGACTAAGGACAGGAAAAATAAAAAGTTCAATCCGGACTGAACCTGACCAGAAGCAAAAATAAGTGCTCCACTCAACATCACAACAAAGCCAATCATAATCCACAGAGAGCCGCGCGATTTGTCGGCCA
>DLQQ01000022.1:5808-10792 GCA_002477625.1 Candidatus Arcticimaribacter sp. UBA7428 | reverse complement strand
ATTATCCTTTAAACACTCCTTTGGTTCTTTCTCCAAAAGAATATGAGCGCTTGGTTCTTAAAGGGGATTCCCAAACTCGAAGCAATCGAAGCCAAGGCCTATGACTCCAACATACAAATACCCATGATAGTAACTCGACAAAGACAATCTTCTTTTTTTGACGATCTTGAGCCCTTCTTTGGGTGTCGGGATAATGAGAATTACCCCCATCAACAAGCACATCTCCTTCGCTGAGTAGCGGAAGAAGTTCGTCAATTAAGCCATCAATGGCAGGGCCACTTTTGATCATCAACCAAATTTTTCGCGGTCGCTCTAAAGCAGATACAAATGCATTCAGATCTGTAAAACCCTGAAGATTTTTAAAGGCTTTATTTTTCGACAAAAAGGACGGAATTACCTTTTCTTCTCCGGGAGTGGAACGATTATAAACGGCAGTTGAGATTTCGTTTTCTGCACAGTTTAACGCAATTCCCTGCCCCATAACGCCCATGCCGATTACGCCAATGGTTGCCGATTGTGAGCATTGAATTTTATTTAAAACAGAAGAAGCCAATTGTGGAATTGTGTCTTCTATGTTGAGGTGAATCCCATAGGGTGGGAGCTCCAAAACATCAAATTGTGACTGGAGGAGTGCTGCGTCAAAAAAATGGTTTTCACGATTTTCTAAACGCCTTTTAATCAAATCAAAAGAACCGTTTAAAACAACCCAAGTAATTGCATTGTTCTCGGCAGAAAGGATTTTTCTGTAGGCTTCTTTTAGTGCGGAGCAGGCCAAAATTGCCGCTCCATTTTTTGACCAGCCCCTAATTTTTTGAGCCAACTCAGCTAGCCAGGGCGCTCGATCAGCGTCATCTAACTCGAGGCCAGATTTCATTTTCTCCTTATTGGTTTGAGGATGAAAATCATCCGCATCATAAAAGGGCCAATCCATTTCTTGAGAAAGGTGTTTTCCAAGACTGGTTTTTCCAGTTCCACTTACCCCCATTATGATGATCATATACGCTTGTTTTTGTTATAAAGATATAAAAGTAATACTCGTTTACATTGTAGAGAGAATAGCTCCGTCTGTGGTATGAAATTCTTTCATTAAATCAGCCGCCATACACGAATGAACTGGGAGCACCCAAAGCAGGTCGCCAATAGCATAGTCCTGCATTTTTTCTTTCGGGACAGAAACTATCCCGTGTTCTTGAGAAAGACTTTTGAGGTGCATCTTTGGGATACAGCCCCCCCAACCGCTTCCTTTTTGTTCTACAACTCGACCAAAGATAATGCCTACTTCTGGATCTTCAATTTGGTCTTTTGAAAGATGAACACCACCACCGTAAACTACAATTTCATTGCGATCAGGATGTATAGCAACAACAGGGCAGGCCATAGCAACTGCAACCTCATCCAATTCGTTTGATCCAATGATGTTTTGTGTTATGTCATAAAAAATAAAATTGCCGGGGCGAATTTCATCAATTCCAGCAAAATCTTCGGACACACTACAACTGGGTGTGTCTCCGTACGAAAGTATCAGCTCAGGATATTGTTTTTGATAACGGTCTTTGAGCAGCAAAAACTGCTCTTTACTCGCTTGGTGTACAGCCTCGATAGACTTTTTAGAACGACATTGATAGGAATGGCCTGCGTGTCCTAAAAACCCTTTGAACTGAAGCAAAGGCGGTTGATCCATTTGACTCAAAAGTTGATCGATTATAGAAAAGCGATCTACTGCAATTCCGGTCCTGTGGTAACCAATATCCATTTTCAAGAAAATGCCAACGGGTGCGTTTAAGTTTTTTTTTAAAAAGCCGAGCACCTCGATATTTTCGACACAGAGGTTGAGTTGAATCTTTGACGCAAGGTTATTGATGGTTGTGATTTCTAAAATGTTGGTTGGAAACGCGACGGTGATATCGTTCCATTCTTGAGCAAAATAGGCAGCCATTTTTAGAGAAGAAACCGTTATTTTGGAAACACCTTCTTCTTTAAGCCATCGAGCAACTGCTAGCGATTGATGGGTTTTGACATGGGGACGAAAAGCCAGCTTGTTCCTTCTGGCTTTAGCAGCCATTTTTGCAATGTTTTTTTTGCATCGAATGGGATCTAAAAAGAGGGTCGGTACGCGAATCATTAAGTTTGGATTAGTGCTTTATAAGACGAAAGCGTTAATGAAACCCTAAGTTACAATGAAAAAGTGTGCCGATCAACTTAAAGCGACAGGAGCGTCTAATTCTTGTGCATAAACCAAAGGAGTAAGTAAAAGTGTAAGTAAAAATAAGATCTTTTTCATGGGGAAATGATTTTAAATTAAACTCAAAGATACTGTTTTTAAGCAGATTACAAAAAGCTTAGAGCTAATCATTTAATTTAAGAACAGCCATAAACGCCTCTTGCGGAATTTCTACATTTCCTACTTGGCGCATTTTCTTTTTCCCTTTTTTCTGTTTTTCTAAGAGCTTCCGTTTCCGAGAAATATCCCCCCCATAACATTTGGCAGTTACATCTTTTCGAACGGCTTTGATGGTTTCTCTGGAAATTATTTTTGCGCCAATAGCCGCTTGAATTGGAACATCGAACTGCTGTCTTGGAATCAGTTGGCGTAATTTTTCACACATTTTTTTCCCAATATTATACGCATTGTCTGCATGGATCAATGCGGACAAAGCATCCACTTGACTTCCATTCAACAGAATATCAACCTTCACTAATTTGGAGGGACGCATTCCAATGGGAGAATAATCGAAAGAGGCATATCCTTTTGAAACGGTTTTTAAACGATCATAAAAATCAAAAACAATTTCTGCCAAGGGCATATCAAAAGTAAGCTCTACACGTTCGGTTGTCAGATAGGTTTGATTGGTAATCACACCTCTTTTTTCTATACAAAGCGACATTACGTTTCCAACAAAATCTGCCTTTGTAATTATTGCAGCCTTAATAAAAGGCTCTTCAACACGATCTAAAGCCGATGGATCAGGAAGATCTGACGGGTTGTTTACTAGGATTCTATCGTCAACGTCTTTGCGAACATAGGCATGGTAAGAAACGTTGGGAACTGTTGTTATCACGGACATATTGAATTCCCGTTCTAAGCGCTCTTGAATGATTTCTAGATGCAACATGCCTAGGAACCCACAGCGAAAACCAAAACCTAGTGCTGCTGAACTTTCTGGAAGAAAAACAAGGGAGGCATCGTTTAACTGGAGTTTTTCCATCGAGGAACGAAGCTCTTCATAATCTTCGGTATCTACAGGATAAATACCCGCAAAAACCATGGGTTTTACTTCTTCAAATCCGTCGACAGCATTTTGGGTTGGGTTGTCTGGAGTAGTGATTGTATCCCCGACTTTTACCTCTTTAGCGTCTTTAATACCGGTGATGAGGTAGCCGACATCTCCAGCTTTAATTGTTTTTTTGGGTTCTTGTTTGAGTTTTAGGGTTCCAATTTCATCCACATTATAGGTGTTTTGTGTGGCAATGAATTGAATCTTTTGTCCTTTGGAAATGGTACCGTTTAAAATCCTGAAATACGTTTCTATCCCTCTAAAGGGATTGTAAACAGAATCAAAAATTAAGGCTTGCAGCGGTTCGTCTGGACTTCCTTTTGGCTGGGGAACGCGCTCAATAATTGCCGTTAGGATTTCTTGAATTCCAAGGCCTGTTTTGGCAGAAGCCGGGATAACATCTTCGGGAGCACAGCCTAAAAGATCGACAATATCGTCGGTTACCTCTTCTGGATTAGCAGAAGGTAAGTCGACCTTGTTGAGTACTGGAATGATTTCTAAATCATTCTCGAGCGCCAGATATAAATTCGAAATGGTTTGTGCTTGAATACTTTGAGCGGCATCTACGATCAGCAAGGCCCCTTCACAGGCAGCAATTGAACGAGACACTTCATAGGAAAAGTCGACATGGCCGGGTGTGTCGATTAGGTTCAAGACATATTCTTGACCTTCATGGGTATATTCCATTTGAATTGCATGGGATTTGATGGTAATCCCCCGTTCGCGCTCCAAGTCCATTCCGTCTAAGATTTGATCTTGTTTTTCACGTTCGGTAACGGCACCTGTAAAATCTAGGAGTCGATCGGCTAATGTACTTTTCCCATGATCAATGTGGGCAATAATGCAAAAATTTCTGATGTACTTCATAGCGTTTCTTTCCTAAGCTTAAGCCGCAAATATACTTATTTGTACAATGCTTTTTTGCTTTCTGTTCAAATATAGTTCGCTAAAAACCAATTGTTTTTTTTAAATAATTATTATCTTGATTGTCGATTTAACCCATTAATCTTAATTTCATGAAACTAACCGTCACACATCAGGAGCGATATTCTAGAAGCGAACTCTTGTTAAGATCCATTTTTGGCTTTCTCTACATCGCCCTACCACACGCATTTTTACTCTTTTTTGTAGGCCTTTGGGGGCTTATTTTAAACTTTGTTGCTTTCATTACCGTAGTTTTTACGGGAGAATACCCTAAAAGTATTTTTGAATTTCAAGTGCAGTTGATGCGCTGGAGGTTACGGGTTAAAGAAGCCTTAAAATAAACCTATAAAAGATGCGAATTAGCGTAGCCGGGTTAAGAATATTATTGGGAATTACGTTTCTCTTTTCGGCCTATACCAAGTTTGTTGGTCCAGGGTTTTTTGAAATCACCCTAATGGATCAGGGATTGGCACCCGATCGTTTTTTTGCGGCACAGCTAGCACAATTTTTTATTGGGCTGGAATTTGCTCTGGGAATCCTGATGTTACTGCCTTTTTACACCAAAAAACTGATGCTTATTTCCTTACTTCTTTTGGGAGGTTTTACGCTACACTTGGTTTATTTGTGGAGTATTGGAGACACTGAAAATTGCGGCTGTTTTGGTGAGATGATTTCCATGACACCACTAGAATCCATCATTAAAAACGGAATCCTTATTGGGATTTCCGCCTTTGTTTTTTGGAAAACAGCTAATGATAAGCGTTCCATAAAACCAATTTTATTAG
>DLQQ01000022.1:0-5700 GCA_002477625.1 Candidatus Arcticimaribacter sp. UBA7428 | reverse complement strand
ACTGTGAACACTGTCAAGAAGCCGCGACCCAATTGGCAGAACTCGCAGCTGTCAGTTCAAGTTTCCCAAAGCTGTATGTTTTGTTTTATCAAGAAGGCAGTACCACAGTAGCTGAATTTGAAGAGCTTACAGCCTTTGCTTATCCCTATGCCTTTATAGACATAAACACATTCTTTGATTTGATAGGGAATTCTCCCCCTCGAATTTACCATTTGAAAGCAGGAAAAGTTGAAGCAATCTGGGATGAAGATTTTATTTCCCACTTTCAAGAAACGTTTGAATTGAACTAGGGTATAGAGAAAACCGAGGTTTTACGTACTTTTGTAAAAATTTCACGCTTTGGTAAAAATTGGTGACATCGAACTCAGTGACTTTCCGCTTCTTCTTGCACCCATGGAAGATGTAAGTGACCCTCCTTTTCGAGCCTTGTGCAAGGAACACGGGGCTGACGTAGTATACACCGAATTCATTTCGAGCGAGGGTCTGATTCGAGACGCTGCCAAAAGCGTCATGAAGCTTGATATATATGAAAAAGAACGCCCTGTTGGGATTCAGATTTTTGGTGCAAACGAAGAATCGATGCTTCGTTCTGTTGAGATTGTTGAGGCGTCTAAGCCCGATATCATCGACATTAACTTCGGTTGTCCAGTTAAAAAAGTAGTGAGTAAAGGTGCTGGTGCAGGCATTTTGAGAGACATTCCCCTAATGGTTCGCTTGACAAAAGTGATGGCAGAACATACCAAGCTTCCCATTACCGTAAAAACACGCTTGGGCTGGGATCACGATTCTATAAAAATAGTTGAGGTAGCCGAACGTTTGCAAGATGCTGGAGCCAAAGCGATTTCGATTCACGGAAGAACACGTGCTCAAATGTATAAGGGTGCTGCCGATTGGCGTCCGATAGCGGAGGTTAAAAACAACCAACGCATGCACATTCCCATTTTTGGAAATGGCGATGTTGACAGCCCTGAAAGAGCAATAGAAATGCGAGATCAATACGGTTTAGACGGTGCTATGATTGGAAGAGCGAGCATTGGCAACCCTTGGTTTTTTAACCAAGTAAAACATTTCATGGAAACGGGAACTCACTTAGCTCCGCCCTCGATTGTAGAACGTGTAGATGCTGCCCGTAGGCATTTGGAAATGGCAATCGATTGGAAAGGAGAAGTTTTGGGCGTTTTAGAAACCCGCAGACATTATACCAATTACTTTAAAGGAATCCCCCATTTTAAAGAATACCGAACCCGAATGGTAACCTCGAACGCATCGGCAGATGTCTTTGCCGCACTCGCTGATGTTGAAGCCAATTGGGGCGACTATGAGATGGTTTAAAGCAACTTAATCTTTTTGCCTACTTGGGCAGTGGCCCAGGCCGAAGCGAGCCCCCCTAACACAAGCAGCAGTAGCAACACCATAGCTACATTTTGAAATTCCAAACGAACGGGATATGGAAAGTTAGTTCCAGGAACATAAAGAAAAGGGAAATAGCGCTGAAGTAGGACGAGGCATGTTCCTAATAAAACACCTAGGCCCCCGCCTACCCAACTGATCATTCCGCCCAAGTAAAAGAAAATCAAACGAATTTCTTTGGGCAATACACCAAGAGCATACAATACGTTCAATTGAGGCCTTTTTTCTAAAATCATCATGATCAAAGCACCGACGACATTAAAAAGCGCAATGATGATGACCAGGGTAAAAATCAAATAGATTGCCATTTGCTCGGTATTGAGCATCTTGAAAAGTGCCGCATTGAGTTCGGTTCGGGAACGCATGCGCAAGGGTGTTTTGAGTAAGGCACGAAGCTGTTCTTCGAGTTGTATTCGATTAAAATCAGGAGCGAGTTTAAGTTCTAAGGAGCTGTACGTATTTTCTTTTCGTTGAAAAAGAGTCTGTGCAAACGACAGATTTGAAAACATATATTTTTTGTCGAGTTCCTCGCTGACGCTATAGATTCCAGAGACCAAGGCGGTCTTGTTGATAAAAGGCTCTTTGAGTTGGGTTGAACTTGCGGATCTTTTGGGAACCGTAAGCACTAAAAAATCGTTGTAATCATAAATACCTAAACTTAATATTTGGGCAACTCCACCACCAATTACCACCTCATCAAGCTCCTTGGAAAACCAAGAACCACTGCTCAAAAAACGATCGCTTTCGATGATATTTTGATAGGACGAGTCAACCCCTTTGAGATAAACAACGTGGTTTTTGTCTCGATAATTCAAAAATACTTTGTCTTCTATAATTCCAGAAACAGCAAGAATACCGTCAAGCTGTTTTACAGAAGCTAAGGTAATTGAATCGATTTGGAGGGTTTTACCTTGGACAGCTTCCACCCGAAAATCAGGATCGAAAACATTAGAAAAAGAAAGGCCAAAGTCTTTGAGACCTGTAAAAGCAGAGAGAACAATTAGCAAGGCTGCTGAAGCAATTAACACAACGGATAGAGCAATATAATTGATGATATTGATCACACTCTGTTTGCTTCTAGTGAAGAAGTATCGGGAGGCTATGTACAGTGGAAAGCGCACAAGCTTATTTTTTTTTGCGAGCGATTAACCCTTCAGGGTTTTTGATGGGATCGTCGATCGCGGTTAAGGCTTCATCAATTTTCTCTATGTAATCTAGCGAATCGTCCAAGTAAAAAATAAGTTCTGGGACTTTTCGCAATTGATTTTTCATCAGACGAGCAAGGTCGTGTTTTACCTGAAAACTATTCGATTGGATTCCTTCGAGCACTTCAAGTGCTTTGGCAGGAGGGAAGAGGCTCAAGTATATTTTGGCAATGGAAAGATCAACGGTTACAGCAACTTTTGTAACAGAAATCAAAAGGTTAGAAACCCCTTCTTTACGAACGGCTCCCTGAAGCATTTGAGCGATTTCCTGTTGCAATAAGGTTGCGATTTTCTTTTGTCTTGGACTTTCCATAGGGTTGATTATTGGGTAAAATTAAGGATATTTGTTGGGATGCAGTCCTCAAACACAAAGTATAGCGTCTAAAACAAATAAATACTATGACAAATATTCGTAAAACCATATTCACTGCTCTTTTTTCACTGCTTTCGTTTGCTGCCTTTGGACAGCAAGATACTGAACGAATAGCGGAGCTTATTTTTAAAAAGACAAATCAATTGCGACAAGCAAAAGGGCTAGTTCCTTTTAAAGAACTAGATAGTTTAGATCATATTGCACAGTACCACAGCGACAATATGGTTCAAAAAAAGTTTTATTCCCATACTGATCATGAAGGCTTGAGTCCAGTAGAGCGGGCCGAAAAGTTCAATGTTCAAGCATGGAGAAGGGTTGACAATCGTTTTATTGGCATTGCGGAGAATATAGCTCAGGTTCCCTGGTTTGAAAATGTAACAAACTGCGGAGACACTCGGTCGAATGAAGCCATAGCCGAATGCTTGGTCCAAGGCTGGAAAAGCAGTCCACCTCACTATAAAAACATCTTGGGAGATTATGTGTATTTGGGTGTAGGGATTCAATTTAATTCTGAGCTTATGGGCTTTGCAACTCAGAACTTCAGATAGTCTAGAGACGTTCCCACTTATAGTCTCCGTTTAGACGGAAAGACCCCAGATGTGTTTTCTTCCAACTGTTGGGCTCTATTAGGGATAAAAAAGACACTTTTGCCCCTTCATACAGATGATAGGTTTCGCCAACGATGGGTTCGAATTTGAATTTAGCAGAGTAAACCATTTGGGTGTCTGATGCCAAATTCACAAAGTCTTTGATTTTACTCTGCAGGTCAGCGAGTTCCGCTTGGAATTGCTTAGAAACCCGATCAACCCCCTTTTTTTTAAACGAATCTACGTTGGGGATACTGATTACAGGACTGCTGTTGCTTATTGCATAGGGCAATAATTTTGCAATATATTCTTCGTTTTCTTCGTCCCACGCGACATTATCTGGTTTTTTTGACGATTTCATTTTCAAGCCTTTGCACAAAAATAAGTTACTTTGGATCGCTAGACAATTTTCCTTTGATAAGAATTTAGAATAAAAGCTAGAAATAAATGTGTTTAAAAGGATGATAAAACAATTATTGTATTAATTTTTGCGTACGCTGGCAAAGTATTTTTGCCCAAGCCGGTCCTATAGCTCCGTAGTAGTCTTTTAAATTACCTTTAGCAATTTTTCTGTTGGAATAAGCTATAGCATCATCAGGGTCTAATTCAATCGCTTTAGATAAATCTTCTATAGCTCNNAGCCATAATCTGGCTTAATTCTTAATTGCAGCAGTAAAGTCGCTTATTGCTCCGTTGTAATTATTAGAATCCCTTCTTTCTATTCCTCTATTGATATATTCTTCAACAGACATATTGGTGTTCTTTCGGGTATATTCAGTAGGAGCATTATTTGTGTTTGCTAAAGATGAATTTCCTCCTGCTTTATTAAACCCTTTTCTAACGGCATTTACTCGTTTAGATTTAGAAGGATGCGTAGAGTAAGTATCGTCTTTATCAGTAAAAATATTAGTAAAAGACAAAGCACTATTTAATTCAGCACCTAATTTTGCCATTACAAACCCTGTGGATACGCGATGGAGGATAGTTTTTATTGAAAACTTACGCAAAGTGTAAATAATTTAAAAATTTTTGGCATATCGCCATCTTTTCCCTGTCTAAATTAAACATAATATAATTTTCATTTTTAATAACATTGGCATAACCATTTAATTGCAAATTGAAAGTAATTTTGAAGTTTAAATCTTAAACACTCATGAAAAATATATTAACCATAATATTTTTAATACTCTTTCCTTTAGTTTCAGTTGCGCAAACCACAATAAGCGGATATGTTTTAGATACTAACCAGCAACCCGTCCCATTTGCTGATATTGTGTTACAAGATATATCAACTAAAGGGGCTGCTGNNGTTTAGTGCATCGGATGAAAAGGGCTATTTTGAGATTACTACTGAAAAAACTGGTTCCTATGAAATTCAAATTTCAAGTATAGGTTTCAAACTATTTATAACCAATGTGTTAAATCTAGAAGGAGATAAGGCTATTGTACTAGAGAATCTTGTTTTAACGGAATCCTCTTTTGCTTTGAATGAAGTGTCCATTGAGGGAAAAAAAGCCCCGATTAAACGCACGATTGACCGAACTATAATTAATATTGAAGACGATGCTACCGCTCAAGGATCTTCTATACTAGATATTATGGAGCGTACCCCAGGTATCATTGTCGACAGAGAAAATGAATCCATCTCAGTATTGGGGAAAAGTGGCGTAAATATCATGATTAACGGGAAAATGAATTATATGCCCGCGAGTGCATTGGTTCAATTTTTAAACGGGATAAATGCTGAAAATGCCAAATCCATTGAGCTCATCACTACACCTCCTGCTAAATTTGATGCTGCGGGAAATGCTGGCTACATTAATATTGAATTAAATAAACGCACTGATGTGGGTTACAATGCTAATTTTAATACCGCCTTGGGCTATGCGAAAGAAAAAGCACGAAAAAATATTGGCACCAGTTTCAATGTTACTGAGAAAAAGTCAAATCTTTCATTTAATTATTCGCTTTTGGACAATCAACTTCCAATTACAGGGCGACTTTCTCGTTCGCTTATTGTCAATGAACAGCCTTTAACAACAACCGTTGATGCCGTTAGGGATAATAATCGTTTAGTTCATAACCTCAGTTTTTCTTACGACCAAAAATTAAGTGAGCAATTTAC
>DLQQ01000018.1 GCA_002477625.1 Candidatus Arcticimaribacter sp. UBA7428 | reverse complement strand
TTTTGTACTCGAGGCGGGACTTGAACCCGCACGACCGCAATGGTCATTGGATTTTAAGTCCAACGTGTCTACCAATTCCACCACTCGAGCGTAAACTTTGGTAGTAGAGCGAAAGACGGGATTTGAACCCGCGACCCCCACCTTGGCAAGGTGATGCTCTACCCCTGAGCTACTTTCGCAGTTGAGGTGCAAATGTAATATAAAATTCAAGAAAAGTTCAAGCTTTTATTTAGAAAAAACGAAATTATTTATCCCTTCAAACGCCGCTTGATATCGTTGAGTTTCATCAAAGCTTCAACGGGTGTTAGGGTGTCAATATCCAAGTTTTTAATTTCCTCACGCAGAGCTTCTAATAGGGGGTCATCCAAGTTGATAAAGCTCAGTTGTAAGTCTTGAGTACTGTTTTTTAGGGCCTCTTTTCGGTCCTCTTCTTGGTGCGATTGTTCCAGGAATTTTAATTTGCGTTCCGCAGTAGCCAAAACCGTCTTGGGCATACCCGCCATTTTAGCTACATGGATTCCAAAGCTATGTGCACTTCCACCGGGAGCGAGTTTGCGTAAAAAGAGTACACTGTCTTTGAGCTCTTTTACTGAAACATTAAAGTTTTTGATGCGCTCAAAGGTCTGTGTCATCTCATTCAATTCGTGGTAGTGGGTTGCAAAAAGCGTTTTGGGTTGTGCCGGATGCTGATGCAAATATTCAGCAATTGCCCATGCAATCGATATGCCGTCATAAGTACTGGTACCCCTCCCAATTTCATCTAAAAGAACCAAACTGTTTTTGGTGATGTTATTTAAAATTGCAGCAGATTCGTTCATTTCAACCATAAAGGTCGATTCGCCCAAGGATATATTATCACTTGCTCCGACCCGAGTAAATATCTTGTCCACAACACCCATAGAGACCTCTTGAGCGGGCACAAAACTTCCCATTTGCGCAAGGATAACAATCAAGGCAGTTTGACGTAATAAAGCCGATTTTCCAGACATATTGGGACCGGTAATCATAATGATTTGCTGCTCTTCTCGATTCAAGGATAGGTCATTGGCAATATAGGATTCACCAACAGCCAATTGGTTTTCAATAACCGGGTGACGTCCTGCTTTAATGACTAAATCGGTTCCTTCGACCAGTTGCGGACAATTGTAGTGGTACTTTTGGGCTAAAAGCGTAAAGCCTACTAAACAATCCAAAGTAGCGATCTGAATGGCATTTTGTTTTAATACGCCCAACGAGTTCTGAATGTTTTTAAGAAGCTCCGCATAATACCTAAGCTCCAGGGTCTGAATCCGATCCTGTGCTCCAAGTATCTTGACTTCATAATCTTTTAGTTCTTCGGTAATATACCGCTCTGCATTGACTAAAGTTTGCTTCCGAATCCATTCTTCTGGCACCTTGTCTTTATGAGTGTTGCGCACCTCAATATAATAGCCAAAAACATTGTTGAAAGCGATTTTCAGGGAACTAATTCCGGTGCGTGCTGTTTCTTGTTCAACCATTCGATCCAGATGATCTTTCCCGGACTTTCGCAAATCCCGCAATTCATCCAATTCTTCCAAAAACCCATCGGCAATAAAGTCACCCTTGGTGGTGCTTACCGGTGCTTCTTCTCGTAAAGTAGATCGAAGGGTTTCGATTAGTTCATCACAATTATGCAGTCCTAAACCCAGACTCTGGAGCACCTTTTCAGAGGAATCCACCAGAGCTACTTTCAATGGAATAAGCTCTAGGAGGGAGTTCTTCAATTGGATCAATTCTCTTGGAGCAACTTTTTGGGTTGCAATCTTAGACATCAAACGTTCAATGTCTCCTATGTTTTTGAGCCGTAAAACAGCTTCTTCTTTTATTTCTTCTTGCTGGATGAAGGCATCGATTGCCTGATGACGTTCTTGTATTTTTGGGATCGACTTCAGCGGAAAACTCACCCAATGTCTGAGCATACGCCCACCCATAGCGGTGGAAGTGAAATCGATAACGTCAATTAAAGAAACACCTTCTCTGGAGTTGGGATATAAAAGCTCTAGATTTCGAGCAGTAAAACGATCAATCCCGACGTAATCTTCGGAACTGATGGCCTGTACAGCATGAATGTGTTGTAGCTGTGTGTGCTGGGTTTCTGATAAATAGTGTAAAATCACACCCGCTGTTATGCTGCCTAATTCTAAGCCTTCTACACCAAAACCTTTCAACGATTTGGTTTGAAAATGTTGGGTCAAAAGCTCGGTACAGAATTCAGTTTGAAAAACCCAATCTTCCATATAAAAAGCAGCATGCTGTGTCCCAAACTGCTCCGCAAAAAGACTTTTTTTGGGTTTAGAAACCAATACCTCACTTGGGTTGAATTTTTGTAATAACTGATCTACATGATCTACAGAACCCTCGCTGGTCATAAAATCTCCAGTAGAAATATCGAGGAAAGAAACGCCCCAAAGGCTTTTTCCAGGATGAACGGCAGCGAGGTAATTATTCTTTTTTTGTTCTAAGACATCATCGTTCAAAGCGACTCCGGGGGTTACCAATTCAGTAACCCCTCGTTTGACGATGGTCTTCGTCATTTTGGGATCTTCAAGCTGATCGCAGATTGCAACCCTGCAACCGGCTTTCACTAATTTCGGTAAATAGGTGTTCAACGAATGATGTGGAAAGCCAGCCAATTCCGTTTCGCTACTACTGCCTGCGCCGCGCTTGGTCTGGATAATCCCTAATATTTTTGCTGCTTTGATGGCGTCAGCGCCAAAGGTTTCATAAAAATCACCTACACGAAACAACAATAAGGCATCAGGATATTTTGCCTTGATTTGGTTGTACTGCTTCATTAAGGGTGTTTCTTTAGCTGATTTTGCCAAGGGATGTTTTTCTTTTATGATTTATGCGAATGTAACCATTATTTAAATTTTATAAAACGCTAATGAATACTTCCTTATTTTTGAACTGTGAAACATAGAAAATTAAAGAACATAGAACTCGGCCGAAAGACCGAAGAGGAGGCACAAGAGGCCACCAAAACGCCCTTGATTATCATTCTGGACAACATCAGGAGTTTAAATAATATTGGATCGGTCTTTAGGACTTCGGATGCTTTTTTACTTCAAAAAATTTATCTCTGCGGGATTACTGCCCAACCGCCCCACAAAGACATTCAAAAGACGGCACTTGGAGCAACTGAATCTGTTGCATGGGAATATGTCGCAAACACAGTTGATCTGGTTATCCGACTCAAACAAGAAGGTCTTGCAGTTTGGTCTATTGAACAAGCGGAACAGGCTATTTTTTTAAATGACTTTCAACCCGAACCCAAGAGAACCCATGCCTTTGTTCTGGGAAATGAAATCAAAGGTGTGGCTCAAGAAGTCATCGATGCATCGGATGGCGTTATTGAAATTCCCCAAGAAGGAGTAAAGCATTCCCTTAACATAGCTGTTACTGCCGGAGTAGTGGCTTGGGACTTTTTCCAGAAAACCCAATAGATTTAAAATTTCAGCTGCTCGTTCCAAATACTCAAAACAGAATCGTCTTCACATATTTGCTGCAGCTCTTCTATGCTTTTCTGCAATTGTGGGTGCACAATTGACGCTGCGATATCTGCTAAAGGAGTCAAAACAAATTGCCGTAATTCCATTCTTGGGTGTGGTAGCTGCAAGTGTTTCTGTGAAATAACATCATTTTTGAACAGTAGAATATCCAAATCTATGGGTCGGGCTTGGTATCCTTCCCTGGGGTTGCGATCTCTGCCCAATTTGTTTTCGATGCTTAAAAGAGCTTCTAAAACTTCAAATGCAGTGTATTTTGTTTCAATCTTAATACAGGCGTTTAAGAATGCTTCACTTTCAAAACCCCAAGCCGGAGTTTCGTATACTTTAGAAACAGAAAGAATGGTCCCAATACTAGAGTCAATACAGTCAACCGCTTCTTGGAGTAAAGCGAATCGGTTACCAATGTTGCTGCCCAACCCAATGTAAACCATGGTTTTTTTTGTGTCAAAAAAAGACAAAAAAAAGCAAGGGTGCAACTCTTAAATGACTTATTGATTCAAGGAGGCTTTAATTTGTTGTACTTGTGCTAAAGCCTGGGGCGCATTTTTCCGTAAATTCGAAATCCGAGTTTGAGGAGAGGGGTGGGTACTCAATATCTGTGGGGTTTTAGTATCTGGAGTTTGTGCTTGCATACGTTCCCATAAAGAAGCCGCCTCTAAAGGATCATAGTCCGCTATAGCCATCAATTGCATCCCGATGATATCTGCTTCCTTTTCATGAGCTCTGCTGAAGGGTAACATTCCTGCTACATTATATCCAATTCCATAGGCTTTTAGAAAAGGATCCCTCTTTTTTTCAGGTTCGTTTTCTAGAAGTTTTGCTCCCAAGATACCCAGACCTTGTTGAATGGTCCCTGCGCTCATACGTTGTGCTCCATGATTTGCAAGGGCGTGAGCAACTTCATGTCCCATTATGGCAGCAATACCCGCTTCGGTCTTGGCAATATCCATAATTCCAGTATAGAATACTATTTTTCCACCCGGCATACACCAAGCGTTGATCGCTTTATCCTCAACTAAATTATACTCCCAAGCATAATCGTCGAGATAGTTTGGGTTTTGTTTGTATTTAAAATAAGCTTCTGCAGCCTGTGTTATTCGTTTACCAACATCTTGTATTTGATTGCTTGCCGGAGTGTTTCGGATAACCTTATTGGTAGAAATAAATTCATCATAGGCTTTAAAAGCCTGCGGCAGCACAGTCTTATTTCCATAAATCTGTAAGGTTTTTTTACCGGTAAATTGATTGACTTTACATTGGGTTAAAAATAGAAAGAGACCTAAAAGGAGTACTGTTTTTTTCATGGGTTATTGATTTGAAAATCATAAATATAAATCTTTTGCACTAAAAATGAAGTTGTTACTTTCAATTTAAAAACCCAAACACATCTTCTTACATCGATCAGTTTATCTTATATTTGTAAAAAATCAACTCCAATGAACTTCTTACGTACTTTTTTAGCCTCAGTTTTAGGAACTCTTACCGCCCTTGTTTTAGGGGGTATTATCTTGTTTATGTTGATTGCCGGAATTGCTAGTGCTGTAAACTCAGAAGGCAGTTCTAGTGCATTGATTCGGGACAACAGCATTTTTTCTTTGAAATTAGACTTACCCATATTAGACAATGTTCCTGGAAGTCAAGAATTTCAAGTCAGCTTAGGCTTGGATGCCGAAAGTGTTCAACTGATTGACTTAGTAACTGCAATTGACTTGGCAAAAGCAAACGATAAAATTAAAGGGATTCACCTTCGTAGTGAGTACGTTCAAGCCGGATGGGCACAAACCAAAACCCTTCGCGATGCCTTAGTTACTTTTAAAGAAAGCGGAAAATTCATATCAGCTTATGGGGATTATTTCACTCAGAAAGGATACTATTTGGCTTCAGTTGCTGACTCTATTTTTGTTAATCCAAATGGAGGAGTAGAGTTTAAAGGTTTGGCTTCAGAGGTTTTGTATTTCAAAGATTTCGAAGATGAATACGGCTTTAAAATGGAAGTGATTCGTCACGGTAAATATAAGAGTGCGGTAGAACCCTATTTGTCTAACACCATGAGTGAAGCCAATCGAGAGCAAATCGGTTCTCTAATCGCCTCGCTTTGGGAAACGATTGGTTCTGAAATTGCAGAGGCTCGGAATATGTCTATTGATGAGCTGGATGCAATAGCAACTGAACTCAAAGCTAACCTTGTTGAGAATGCAGTTAAAGTTGGTTTGGTAGATCAGATCAACTACAAAAGTGAATACATCGAATTGTTGAAAAATAAGGTGGGTATCTCTGAAGATGATAAACTTAAATTAGTCGACTATAATGATCTTTTGGCAGGAAACGCAGCTTATAAAAAAGGAGTTCGTGATAAAATAGCGGTTATTTATGCCCAAGGGCCTATTCTTTTCGGAGATGGAAATGAAACTCAAATCGGGGATCAGGTTTTTGTAGAAGCAATAGAAGAAGCTGTTAAAAGCAAACGTGTTAAAGCAATCGTCCTACGAGTGAATTCTCCGGGTGGAAGTGCCATGATTTCAGATATTTTATGGAACGCGTTAGAGGATGCTAAGAAGGAAAAGCCCTTGGTCGTTTCAATGGGGAATGTTGCAGCTTCAGGAGGATATTATATCGCCTGTAATGCCGATACCATATTTGCAGATCCAATGACTGTAACAGGCTCAATTGGAGTGTTTGCAACCATACCAAATGTCAAAGGGTTTACAGACGATATTGGAATTAATGCCGAGCATGTAATGACACATAAAAATGCAGTTGGTTACAGTCCCTTTGAACCAATATCTCCCGGCTTCCGTAAAAGTGCTTTGGAAGGTATAGAACATGTTTACGAGACTTTTAAGCAACGGGTTGCCGATGGGAGAAATTTATCTTTAGAAGAGGTTGAGATCCTTGCTCAGGGAAGAGTTTGGACAGGTCTTCAAGCAAAAGAAAACGGTCTTGTTGATGCGTTAGGAGGCCTAGATGCGGCTATAGAAGCTGCCGCTGAACTTGCAGAAATAGAAGAGTACAACCTGACGTCTTACCCTAAAGTTGAAACAGATTTTGACGATATTTTTGCTCTGATGAGTCCTTTTGCTGCAATAGAAACTAAAATCAAATCAGCTCTTCCAAGAGAATTCAGTGCCTTTATCGAGGCATCAACTTCTGAGGAAAATCAAGCTTTACAAATTCAAGCCAGGATTCCTTTTTCACTTGATATTAAATAACGCATGAACCAAAAAGACAAGGAAATTGCGTATCAGATTTTCTTATATTTAGTTGCCCTTTTCATCACTTCTTTAGTGGTTTCTAATTTAATTTTTCAAAAGTTCTTTTATTGGTACCCTATAGACACAAGCGTCTTTGGAATTCCGTTGTTTGAATTATCAGTGGGTATTTTACCTTATCCAATTACTTTTTTAATCACAGATTTAATCTCAGAAATTTTTGGTCAAAAAAAAGCAAACCAAGTAGTTGTAGCCGGAATTTTTGCCTCGTTTTTTTCCATTGGAATTTTATTGCTGGCAGATTTTGTACCCGCAATTCCTTCATCACCAATAGGAGATGAGACCTTTTCACAAGTATTTTCTTTATCTCCCTTAGCGGTTCTTGCCTCTATGATTGCATATTTATGTGCCCAGTTTGTAGACATACGCATCTATCATTTTTGGAAAAAGAAAACCCAGGGAAAACAGCTGTGGTTGCGAAATAACTTTTCAACTTTTGCCTCTCAATTTTTAGATACTCTTACGGTTATTCTTTTACTTTGTATTTTTCAAGTATTACCTTGGAATATGTTTGTTGGCCTAGTAATTTCAGGCTTTATTTTTAAAGTTCTTATAGCGGCTATCGACACCCCTTTTCTCTACCTCTTTGTATATTTAATAAGAAGGCGTTTCAACCTAAAAGCTGGAGAAGAAATTCAATTAGAAAACGAATCAGAACGATATGAGTGATCCCGTACGAATAAATAAATACCTCAGCGAAATCGGATATTGTTCGAGAAGAGCAGCCGACAAAATGATCGATCAAGGTCGAATTGTGGTTAATGGGGAAGTAATTGGTATGGGGGTAAAAGTTCTTCCTGAAGATGTAATTCATGTAGATGGCGAACTTGTGCGTCCCGGAAATGAAGAAGCAATTTATATAGCATTCAATAAGCCCGTTGGAATCGTATGTACGACCGATACGGGAGTTGAAAAAGACAACATCATCGACTATATTAATTTCCCAAGTCGGATTTTTCCAATTGGACGTTTAGACAAGCCGAGTGAGGGACTTATATTTTTGACCAACGACGGCGATATTGTCAATAAAATTTTACGTGCAAGAAACCACCACGAAAAAGAATACGTGGTTACGGTCAATCGACCGATAACCGATGATTTTATTAAACAAATGGGTGCTGGAATTCCAGTTTTAGATACGGTAACCCGTCCCTGCGAAATTAAGCAGACCCATAAAAAAGAGTTTAAAATAATTTTAACCCAAGGCTTGAATCGTCAGATTAGAAGAATGTGTGAGTATTTAGATTATCGGGTTGTGGCTTTAAAACGAACACGCATCATGAATGTGTCTTTAGACATACCCAAGGGCAAATGGCGGCATTTGACTGCTGAGGAAATGACGGAGATTAATCGCTTGGTAGAAACTTCATCCAAGACATTTGACTAGTTAGTGTAAACTCAAATTAACAACCAAACCTTCGTTTGAACGTACATTGAAAACAGTGTCGTCTTCAAAGATGAGGTATTGTCCTTTTATTCCTTTTAGCACAGCTGTGTAGTTCTGCTCTTTTATTAGGTTCAAGCTTTTTACTTTTTCAGGGTAGCGATTTACAGGAAATTCAATTGCCAAAGGTTCTGTATTTTCATGAAGCACATAGGGTTTCAGTTCCTTGGGAAGATGATCGATTGCCTTGTTTCTTTCAGAAACCCAATCGATAGGTTCTGCTTCGTTTTGCAGCATTTTTCGCCAATTGGTTTTGTCAGAATAAATTTCTTTTAATGCAACTTCACCCACACCAGCCAAATATCGATTAGGTACTTCAAGGACAGCTAAAGCTTGGTGCGCACCCTGATCAATCCATCGGGTGGGGACTTGTGTTTTTCGAGTCACTCCGACCTTCAGATGACTAGAAAGTGCGAGATATACGATGTGTGGCTGCAGTTGTACTTTTTTCTCATAAACCAAATCGCGATCTTCGATGTCCAAGTGAGCGGTGCTCAGTTCGGGACGCATGATCCAATCGCCGGCGTTTGGACTTTCAAAAAAACACTTTTTGCAAAAACCTTGTCTGAAGATCGGCTCTGTTCGCGAACAATTTAGGCATTCGTAGCCAATCATTTCAAGTGTAATGGATTGGTCAATGAATTGGTGTAGGGCTACAAAATCGTCTTTCAGATTGAGGTAATAGCCGACCGAAGGACCGAACGCCGTATTCATTTTTTTTAGAACGCCTGAAAACATGTGATAGAATGATTTATATTTATAAAATAAAGATACTTATAAAATGGCAATCCCCTTATTCAATTCTATAGCCTCTTGGTTTCTTAAAAAAAGAATTCATCAGATAGAACTATTTATAAAATACCCCCATGAAGTTCAACAAGAAGTTCTTCAGGATTTACTCCGTGTTTCTGAGCAAACTGAAATAGGGTTGAATTATCAATTCAGTTCGATTACCAACTACGAAGTTTTTAAAAGTAGGGTGCCCCTTGTTGCATACGAAGATATTGCAAAAGACATCAATCGAAGCAGAAAGGGAGAGGCCAATATATTTTGGCCTACTCCTATAAAGTGGTTTGCAAAGTCTAGCGGAACAACAGATAGTAAAAGCAAATTCATTCCCGTAAGTGTTGAGGCTTTAGAGCATTGTCATTACAAAGCTGGAAAAGATATGCTTTCGTTTTATTTTAATAATAACCCAGAATCTGAACTCTTTAATGGTAAGAATCTACGATTGGGTGGGAGCCAAGAAATTTATGACAACAGTACGAGTTATTTTGGAGATTTGTCGGCAATAATTATTGACAATATGCCTTTCTGGGCAGAGATCAGTAGTACACCCTCCCATAAAGTTTCTTTAATGCCTGAATGGGAAGCCAAAATGGATGCCATTTTAAAAGAGAGCATAAATGAAAATGTAACAAGTTTTGCTGGAGTTCCGTCTTGGATGATGGTCTTGTTTAATAAGGTTCTTGAGCAGACCGAAAAGAAAAATATTTTGGAGGTTTGGCCCAATCTTGAAGTTTTTTTTCACGGAGGGGTTAGCTTTAAACCGTATAAAAATCAATACAGTAATTTTTTCCCTGGTTCTCAACTAAAGTACTACGAAACCTATAATGCTTCGGAAGGCTTTTTCGGAATTCAAGACCAGAACAATTCTGATGAGATGTTATTGATGTTGGACTATGGAATTTTTTATGAATTCATTCCAGTTGACGGAATGGATCAGGATATTGTTCCCCTGGCTGGAGTGTCTTTGTATACAAACTATGCGCTTGTGATAACGACCAACGGAGGTTTGTGGCGTTACAAATTGGGCGATGTGATCAAATTCACCTCTGTTGCTCCGTATCGAATCCAAGTGGTTGGTAGAACCAAGCATTTCATCAATGCTTTTGGAGAAGAATTAATGGTCGAAAACGCAGATTTTGCTCTGTCGAAAGCGGCCCAAGCTTTGGGGGTTCATATCATCGATTTTACAGCTGCGCCAATTTTTATGAAAGGAAAAACTAGCGGAGCACATCAATGGCTTGTTGAGTTCGATAGTCAACCCGAAAACATGGAGCGATTTACAAGTTTGTTGGATGAAACCTTGCGGGAAGTAAATTCAGATTATGATGCCAAGCGGTATAAAAATTTGACCATGCGTCTTCCCGAAATAGTCATAGCGCAACCCAAGCTGTTTTACAACTGGTTGTCTGAAAATAAAAAACTGGGGGGACAACACAAGGTTCCACGTTTATCTAATAACCGGGATCTGATGGAAGAATTATTAGCCTTTAATGCTAAGAAACCGCTTTAAGGGCTGGATCTTTGGAGTTGTTAAGTTTCCGTTCAGCATAGGCTTTGGTCACTTTTAATTCGGTCGCTGCTCCTCCAGGCATTTCGAACATGGCATCCGTAAGAATGGCTTCACAAAGCGAACGTAATCCACGTGCACCCAGGTTGTATTCTATTGCTTTTTCAACAATAAAATCCAAGGCTCCAGAAGAAAAATTGAGGCTTATGCCGTCAAGCTCAAAGAGTTTCTCGTATTGTTTGATCAAGGCATTCTTAGGATCAGTCAGAATGGAACGTAAGGTTTTTCTGTCCAAAGGATGCATATAAGTCAATACAGGAAGGCGTCCAATTATCTCGGGAATCAAACCAAATGACTTGACATCTTTAGGATTTACATATTGTAGAAGGTTGTCCTTGTCTATGTCTTCTTTTTGTGATTGAACTTTATATCCAATTGCCTGAAGATTCATCCGTTTATTGATTTCACGTTCAATACCATCAAAAGCTCCCCCAGCGATAAATAAAATATCGGAGGTATCAACTTCAATAAATTTTTGATCCGGATGCTTGCGCCCCCCTTTAGGCGGAACATTTACAACGGTTCCTTCGAGTAACTTCAATAGGGCTTGTTGAACTCCTTCTCCCGACACATCTCGTGTAATGGAGGGATTATCCCCCTTACGGGCAATTTTATCAATCTCATCGATGAAAACAATTCCACGTTGAGCACGTTCTACGTCATAATCAGCAGCTTGAAGTAAGCGGGTTAAAATACTTTCAACATCTTCCCCAACATAACCTGCTTCTGTAAGGATGGTAGCATCTACAATAGCTAAAGGTACACTCAGCATTTTGGCAATGGATTGAGCCAATAAGGTTTTTCCTGTTCCAGTTTGTCCAACTAAAAGGATGTTACTTTTTTGAATTTCTATTTCCTCAAGCTCTGACTTGGGATGCGATAATCTTTTGTAGTGATTGTATACAGCCACCGATATCACCCGTTTAGCGGCGTCTTGACCAATGATGTATTGGTCTAAAAAAGCCTTAGTAAGTTTCGGTGTCTTTACCTCTAGAGCTTCTTTTTGGTCGCTTATACCCTCAACATCTTTATCTTCTTCAATTACAATACCATGAGCTTGATGAATGCATTTATCACAGATATGAGCGTCTAAGCCAGCAATCAAGAGATCGGTCTGTGGTTTAGAACGACCGCAAAAGGAACAAATTAATTCTTCATCACTCATGATTCAATACGTTTATTTGGTCAAAACTTCATCTACCATTCCGTAGGCTTTAGCTTCTTCAGCTTTCATCCAGTAATCCCGGTCACTGTCGTGGTGTACCTTGTCGAATTCTTGTCCAGAATGGTTGGCAATGATGTCGTATAATTCTTTTTTAAGTTTCATGATCTCACGTGCGGTAATTTCGATATCCGAAGCTTGACCCTGAGCACCCCCCAAAGGTTGGTGAATCATCACACGAGCATGGGGCAAAGCAGAGCGTTTCCCTTTTTCTCCAGCACAGAGTAGTACAGCACCCATAGAAGCCGCAATACCCGTACAGATCGTTGCAACATCTGGTGTTATGTATTGCATGGTGTCATAGATACCCAAACCAGCATATACCCCTCCACCGGGAGAGTTGATGTACATTTGTATATCACGTTTTGGATCTACACTTTGTAAAAACAACAACTGTGCTTGAATGATGTTTGCTACTTGATCGTCAATCCCTGTTCCCAAAAACATAACACGATCCATCATCAATCTTGAAAATACATCCATTTGAGCTACGTTCATTTGGCGTTCTTCAATGATATAAGGAGTCATGCTACTGACGATTTTATCGTAGTACATAGCGTTTACCCCGTGATGCTTAGTTGCGTATTTTTTAAACTCTTTTCCGTAGTCCATAGTGCGGTTTATTTAGTAACTAAAAGTAAGTAAAATTATTGTGCGCTGCCGTATGCTTCTTTTACAAATGCATCGTAGTTTACTTTCTTTGTTTTTATTCCTGCATTTTCTTTGTAAAAAGTCAACAGCTTTTTACTCATCAATTGATCAGAAAGCCTTTTGGTTTCTTCTTGATTTGTAAAAATTCGAGCAGCTATATCATCTAACTCTTTTTCTTCCGGAGCTAGCTGACCGTATTGAGCCATTTGTTCTTTGATCAATTCCTTTGCAAAACTTTGAAGCTCCTCAAATTGAATTTGAAGATCGTGTTCTTGGATGATTGATCCTTCGATCAATTGATAGCGAATCCCTTTTTCAGATTTTTCATATTCTGCAATAGCTTCTTCTTCATTCAAGGGTTTTTCACCAGAATTTTGCAGCCAACGAATCAAAAATTCTTTGGGAAGATCAAATTTTGTTGCTTCAATTAGATTCTCTGTTATGTCATTAAGTAGCTTTTGTTCCGACTGAGATACAAATTGCTTTTCAATTCCTTCTTTTATTTTTGCTTTTAAGTCTATTACCGAAGTTACGGTTCCGGCTTCATATAATTTATCAAAAAGCTCTTGGTCTAAATCTGCAAGAATTCGATTGTTGATTTCTTTTATCGTGATCGCAACTGTTTTTGGAAGCTCATCCAATTGAGGTATGGTTAAACCAAACGCTCTAGCAGCTGCACTGTCTTCAGTAAAAAGACCTTTGGCTTGAAGCTCTAAGGTGTCGCCTACCTTTGCTGGACTAAAGGCAGTGATGTTCTTTTCCCCTTTGATTTGATCAAACTCAATAACGGGAGTTGTATCGATAGCAGCTTCTTCGTTTTTGATTTCAACAGCGAGTTCAGCACCTTTTCCAATTTCTTGAGCAGACTCGATCTTTCCGTATTGTTTTTGAATGTGATTGAGTTGTTCTTCAATCATTTTTTTATCCGCTTCGATTTGAAAATAGGTAACTGCTTTTTTGCCTTTCAATTTAACATCAAACTTTGGAGAAAGCCCAAGTTCAAATTCAAAGTTCATGACATCAGCTTTCCAGTCAATTTCGTCTTGCATTTTTGGAAGTGGATTTCCAAGAAGCTCAAGCTTTTCGTCAGTGATATATTTGTTTAGGTTTTCTTGTAGTATTTTATTTACCTCATCAGCTGTAACTGCCGTTTCGTATTGTTTTTTGATCATGCCCATAG
>DLQQ01000029.1 GCA_002477625.1 Candidatus Arcticimaribacter sp. UBA7428 | reverse complement strand
AATAATTTAAAAGAATATGTTAAAGTTTATAGATCCTACGGAACGCTGGAATGTTTTAACCCATGCTTTGGGTGTGATCCTTGGTATTGGGGTTTCCATTTATTTTTTTACTCAGTATTCAGCCGGACAACCAAGGGTATTAATTGCTTTAGGAGTCTACTGTTTTTCGTTGGTATTTTTATTTTTGGCTTCTACGGTGTATCATGCAACTTCTGGAGCTGTAAAATTGACTTGGCGGAAGGTCGATCATATTGCTATTTTATTCTTAATCGCGGGATCCTACACTCCCGTTACACTGACCTTACTATATGAGACTTCGGGCGTTTGGATTTTAACAGGTGTTTGGAGTATTGCTGCTGTTGGTTTTATTTTTAAAATTTTCTATACCGGTCGATTTGAAATCCTGTCTTTAATAATGTATCTCGGAATGGGTTGGTTCATTCTTTTGGACGCTCAAGCGGTCTGGGAATTATTTTCTACAAATGCTTTTATCTTTTTAACTTTAGGAGGTTCTTGTTATACCATTGGGGTTTTCTTTTATCGTTGGAAAGCTTATAAAGAAGCTCACGCTATTTGGCATGTATGGGTGTTAAGCGGTGCTCTTTCCCATGCATTTATGATTAATGAAATATTAATAATTAGTTGAAATACGTCAAGAAAATAATGAGTTGGATACTGGGTATCCTGTTTATTTTAGTATTCCTGGCTATGGGCCTAACCCATTGGATGGAACAAGAAACTGCCCTTTCAGAACTTAGAGATCATTTTGACCCATCAGGTTTTCAGCCTGAAGAACACCAAACTGTATTCGAAGAAGGTGCACTTTATTATATTACCTTTGGGGATATGACTAAAACACCCTTACTTTTAATTCATGGCTCCCCTGGGGATTGAACAGCTTGGAAAGAATTGATGGTTCACCCTGAAATTTATACCAACTATTTTATAATTGCGATTGACCGTATTCCCTATCATAAAACTACAATCAAAGGATCTTATACATTAGCAGAGCAGAGTGATTACCTGAAATCAATAGTGAATCAGTATTGTTCTCCATGTGTGGTTGCTGGACATTCCTATGGTGGTGCATTGGCACTTCAGCTAGGGGCTGATTATCCAAATCAAGTTGCAGCCGTTCTTAGTATTGCTGGAACCGAAGCTGCTCCTTATCAAAGACCTAAATGGTATAATCGGATTTTGAACACCCCACTTCAATACCTAATTGCTCCTTTCTTTCGAGCTAGTAATAATGAAATGCTTCGCCTTTCAGATGATTTATATGCACTAGAAAAACAACTCGCAGAAACCAAAGTTCCATTGTTTTTTATTCAAGGTGGAGCAGATGTTTTGGTCGCTCCCAAATCGGTAGCCTATTTACAGTCGAAAATTCCAGATGCTGAAAAGTGTCCTATATTATGACGCATTAAGGGATCATTTTATTATTTGGTCAGAGCTTACGCTTGTTCTAGAAGCTTTGGAGGCAATTCGATTACAACTTAGTTTATAAAGTAAACATCACCTTTACCTGTAATACGTTTGTGTATTGTTGGCATTCCCTTACAATAAACACTTGCGTTTCCAACAATATCAACAGTCAATCGACTTAGTGCTGTTACTTCACATCTTCCTCTACCTTCTATCTTAATTGTAACATGTTGTGCTACAATGGGGTATCCGTTAAATGAACCTCCACCTTTGATGTTGACTTTTAAACGTTCTACTTTGTTTACTTTTTTCTGACTTAAGATATGAGCTCCTTCTTGTAAACTAATATCCAATTCTTTTAACTCTTCAAGTTCATTCAATTCAACGGTACTATTGCTGTTTAGTTGGATTTTTAACTTTTGTTGGTTTTTAAAATCGCTAAGTATCGTATAGCTTTTCTCAGCTAAGGTAAATTCTGTTAATTGAGGTGTTGTGACTATGATCTCTAGAGGAATGTTAGGAGCGCAATAGGGTGATCGTAATTCAATAATTAATTTTTTATTTTCTACAGCTGTATAGAGGCTGTCTACTAAGGCGCTGTCTCCTTTTAGCACAATTGAGGACTCTTTTCCTTGCTTAATGGTTACATTACCTTCAACGTATAAGCCGAGTNNAGTCGGTCGAAATAATCAAGTTGACTTTTTTGCTCAGTAGGTGTGTTGCGGTCAATAATACAACTGAAATCTTCTTCACTTTCATATGAAAATAATAACATTAGTGTAATTAATCCGCTTAAAAAATAGGTGTACTGGATACCGAATAAATTTGGAGTATACATAATATATATAGTTAAATTAAAATTTGGAAAGACTATTGCGGTATTGCTTATTTGAAAAAAACCCTGCTCAGGGGGCTTTGCAGGGTTCTTAAAACAAATAATTAACTTAGGTTAAGTTCAAATATGTACTTTAGTATTTTATATTTCCTTGTTTCTTACTGTAAAGATGCCTCAAAGTGGAGTCAAGCTGTAGTAAGTGGTATGAACAAATTTATAAATGGTATGCTTGGTGTAATATTCGGTAAAAAAGAGGTTTACAGAATAGCAGCAATTAAAATCCCAGTAAGGATTGCAATGAATTTTCTGATGTTAAACACATGACCAGCAGAACTTTCAAAAAGAATGGTTGTAGAAATGTGAAGTAAAACACCAATCACAACCGCATCGATGATGGTAGTTATTGCTTCTAAAGCAAGAACGTTTTCTTTTACAAAACCGCCTAGGGGTGTCATTATTGCAAAAGTAAATAGGGCTATGATCTTTTGATATTTCGGGGTTTGTGTTTCCCAGAGCAATAAGGTAATTACCATTCCAATTGGAATTTTATGAACGATGATTCCGATTAGGAGTTCGGGCTGTTGGGTAAGCGGCATTCCTTCCATAAAGGCATGAATACACAGACTGCAGATAAGAACCCAAGGAAGCTTATTGCTTTTCGTATGGTGGGTATGGCCGTGTTCTGCGCCTTTTGAAAATAATTCCAATAAAATTTGAAATACAATTCCAACCATAATCCAAATTCCTGGATTATTATTTGAATTTTCGAAAATATGCGGCAGCATATCGATCACGATGATGGACAGCAGAAAAGAACCGCTAAATGCAAGAATGAGCTTCATTCCAAATGGAGTCTTGGGTCGAAAGTATAGGGCAATACCAGCACCAAAAAATACTGCAATAAAGGGAAGTAATAAATTGAGTTGCATACTGGATTTATGAAGGTTAGGTTTCCCTTCGTTTATTGGGCAAAATTAAACTATTTTTGATAGCAATAAAAAAGAGAATGGAAAGTAATTTTAAAATGTTGGCCAAAACATTCTACGGAATGGAAGGCTTGTTAGCTGAAGAGCTCAAAAATTTGGGAGCTCAAGATGTAGAAGAAGGCAATCGTGTGGTTCACTTTACTGGAGATAAGGGTTTTATGTATAAAGCCAATATGAGTTTGCGTACGGCATTAAAAATTTTAAAACCCATTCACACTGCTCGAATAACCAACGAACATGAGCTGTATAATATGGTATATGACTTTCCATGGCAAGATTATCTTAGTCCCGAAAACTCTTTAGCAATCGACAGTGTCGTTTTTGGAGAAAACTTCACCCATTCGCTTTATGTTTCTCAAAAAGCTAAAGATGCTATTGTCGATCGTTTTCGAGCGGATACTGGCGAACGTCCGGATGTGAATTTGGATCATCCTGATCTTCGAATCAACATCCATATTGATAAAGATATATGTACTATTTCTTTGGATAGTTCGGGAAGTTCCCTTCATCATAGAGGCTACAGAACCGCAACTAATATTGCTCCACTAAACGAAGTATTGGCGGCTGGGATCATCATGTTATCGGGTTGGGACCAAACGGTCGATTTTCTTGATCCCATGTGTGGTAGTGGTACGATATTGATTGAAGCCGCAATGTTGGCTTGTAATATTCCGGCAAACATCAACCGCAAGGAATTTGCTTTTGAAAAGTGGAACGACTGGGATGAAGAATTATTTTATAAAATTGAAGAAGCTCAGATAGGAAAAATCAGAGGTTTAGCGGGTACTATATCGGGTTTTGACAAAGCACCCTCTGCGATAGAGAAAGCAGGTGAAAATATACGCAACGCCAATTTAGAGGAGTTCATTAGAATCGAAAAAAACAATTTCCTTTATGCTGAAAAGGAAACCGATCGCCCTTTGCATATTGTAAGCAATCCCCCCTATGGAGAACGGTTAGAAGGAGATATGAATCAGTTTTATGCTGAAATTGGTGATACATTGAAACAGAAATATCTCGATACACAAGCTTGGCTAATCAGTGCCAATATGGAAGCTCTAAAGCATCTTGGATTGCGCCCTTCACGAAAAATAAAACTTTTTAATGGGAAGTTAGAAACGAGGTTATCGCTTTACTCTATTTATAAAGGAACCAAAAAGTTACATAAACTTAATCAAGAGGAATCATGAATATAAAAACAAAAGCCTTAGTGTTGAATCTTATTTGTTTTGGATTTTTATTTGTATTAATCAAAACAATAATAGGTACATTAATTCCGATGTCTTATATCCCATTGATTGCTTTTTCCGCCTTATTAGCAAGTGTGTTTTCGCCTAAGTTTTTGGTAGAAAAAGGAAAACTGTTTATTAAAATCCCATTGATTAAGGAGCCTCGGGAGCTTTAGCTTTTCTAAAGCGAAAAGGGAGGGAGTAGGTGAGTGTATAGTTAAAACTCGCACCAAATTTATTTTGATCGGTTACCGTATTGAATCCCGGAACATACAGATTTCCAAAATTTACCGGTTGATCGTCTGTCAGTATTCGGTGTACCCGCAAGCTGAGCCCTAAATAGAATTTGGAGGTTATTTCCACCTTAGTTCCAAAAATAACTTCAATCCACCCTGTACTCAATGTTTCTCTTTCCCCGTTAGCAAACCCCTTTTTTGTAATTGGCGTGTCCCAATAGTGATGTGTTATATAAACCAAATAGTTGTTTAGCGTGTGTTTATGAATACTTCTTGCTAATCGAAGACCGATGAAAATATCATTGTTCAGCCCAACCCAATTGGTAAACATATTATAATCTATTCCTACTTTGATATAACTTCCTGAAGTAGTATAATTCAATTGTTCGGACTGAATGGTTCTTTTTTCGTTTCCAATCTCAGAAGCTACATAAAGACGTTCTCCAATCTTAAGATCACCAATAATTTCTAGGCCTTGATATTCTTTATCAAATTGTGAACGAATGGGTTTATAAAGATCGATACCAGCCCTCAGAGCATAAGTTCTAGGTTCTTTTCTATCTTGTTTAGGTTTTACTTCTTCTTTTTCTTGAGCAACGGTTCCCCAACTCAAAAACAAGCTGCTAATGATAAATAGCCAGGTGAGTTTGTTGTTCATTGGAAACGGTGTCAATTAATATTTCAAAGGATTCTATCCAAATATGTGCAGCAGTTGGATAGGATATAAGGTTGTTGTCTAGTATGAAATTTGCGCGATAACCACAGGAGCGGTTAAGGTAATCATCGTAACGTTTGTAGTTGAATTGCAAAGTGTCTCCGACAGTAGTACTTGCTGTACTCGCTTTGAGTAAAAAGGCATATTGTGTAAAAGCTGCTTGGGTTTTTAGAGGAAGGACTAGAGAGTCAGTCGTTAGCGTAACCAATGCTTGTTCTTGTCCAACACCATAAATCGAGATGGAGTCGGCAGCTTTAAAACTTTGGCGATTGTCTTTGTCAAATAAGCGAACGATAAGTCTTGGGGTGCTTGGTGTTTCGATCAGACAGATGTCATCTTTTTCACAACCACTTATAAGGAAGCAGCAGAAGAGGAGGAATACCAAAGGAGCAATTTTGTTTTTCATCATATCTTCTGCAAAAGTACAACATTTTCTACATGATGCGTTTGCGGAAACATGTCAACTGCCTGAGAGGCAACCAAACGATACTGATCTTTCATGAGCGATAAATCACGCGCTTGTGTGGCACTGTTGCAGCTTACGTAAACAATACGCTCAGGACTGAGATCCAGTAGTTGTTGCACTACATCTTTATGCATACCATCGCGAGGTGGATCGGTAATTACTACTGAAGCTTTGCCGTGACGGTCAATGAATTCTTCTGTAAAAATCGCTTTCATATCCCCGGTTTCAAAAAAGACATTATCGATTTTGTTGTGTACCGCATTAGATTTTGCAGCATTTATAGAGTCTGGAACCACATCTACACCAACAACTTTTTGTGCTTTTTGTGCAACAAACTGAGCAATGGTGCCCGTTCCTGTATACAGGTCATAGACCAATTCATCCCCTTGTAAATCGGCAAGTACGCGCACAACTTTATAGAGTTCATAGGCCTGAAGCGAATTGGTTTGATAAAATGATTTTGCCGTAATTCTAAATTGTAAAGCTTCCATTACTTCGGTAATATAGTCTTGCCCTTTGTAGCAAACAATTTCTTGATCGTATAGCGTATCATTTGCCTTTCCATTGATTACGTATTGGAGGGAAGTAAGATCTGGAAACTCTTGTGCAACGGCATCCAGCAGGGGAAATAAGATAGTGTCTTCTTTGTGGAAAACTTGAAGTACGATCATCACTTCTTCGGTCGAAGTCGTTCGAATCATTAAACTTCGTAAAAAGCCAGTTTTATTTTTAGGGTCAAAAAATGCCACCTTGTTTTTATGTGCATAAGAACGAATAAAATTTCGAATAGCATTGGAAGGATCAGCTTGTAAGTGACAGGTCGAAACGTCAACTATTTTATCCCACATTCCAGGCTTGTGAAAGCCTAAGGCATTGCGATTAAATTCTGCTCCAGAATCTACCTCTTCTTTGGTGAGCCAGCGTTGATTAGAAAAAGAGAATTCCATTTTATTACGATACCAATACGGATTTTCGACTGGAAGAATGGGTTTGAGTTCGGGAAGTTCGAGACCCCCAATACGCTTTAAGTTTTCAGACACCTCTTTTTGTTTGAAGAGCAGTTGCGCTTCATAGCTCATGTGCTGCCATTTGCAGCCTCCGCACACACCAAAATGTTCGCATACGGGTTCTGTTCTGTGTTCCGAAAGACTGTGAAATTTGACAATATTACCTTCGTAAAAACCTTTTCTTTTTTTGTAGGTAGCAATGTCGACAACATCTCCCGGAACACCGCTGGTTAAGAAAATAATGGCACCCTCATTGGTCTTGGCAACGGTCTTGCCTTTTGATGCTGTGTCTACGACTTTTACTCCTTCGAATAGTTCATTTTTACTACGTCTTCCCATGCCGTAAAAATAAGGTTTTATAAACTGTTTTGGCAATAGAATTATTCAACAAGATTTAATTTTTTTTATTTAGATTAATTGTAAGTTTGTCTTGGATGATTTCTCTCCCAATAGTTTTAAGAAGGAATTTGTATTAAAAACGTTTAAAAAATTTAATATGGAATCTACTATCCAAAAAAACGCACAGTATCATTTAGACTTGGAGGCTCAATATGGGGCTCATGACTACCACCCACTTCCAGTTGTATTAGCAAAAGGCGAAGGTGTTCATTTATGGGATGTCGAAGGTAAAAAGTACTACGACTTTTTGTCTGCCTATTCTGCCGTAAATCAAGGGCATTGCCATCCAAAAATAATCAAAACCATACAGGATCAGGCGGCCACATTGACCTTAACTTCTAGGGCCTTTCACAACAACCGTTTGGGAGAATACCTAAAATTTACAACGGAATACTTCGGCTTTGAAAGCCTTCTTCCAATGAATACTGGAGCAGAAGGTGTCGAAACTGCGATTAAGATCACCCGTAAATGGGGACATACCATCAAAGGAATTCCTGAAGGTCAAGCACAGATAGTAGTTTGTGACAATAACTTTCACGGAAGAACAACGACCATAATCTCCTTCTCATCTGATGCCGGATCCAAGGATCATTTTGGACCACATACAGGTGGGTTTATCCACATACCGTACAACGATACTAAGGCTTTAGAAAAAGTACTTCAAGCGAATCCAAATGTAGCTGGGTTTTTAGTAGAACCCATTCAGGGAGAAGCAGGTGTTTATACACCAGATGAAGATTTCATCGCCAAGGCACGTGCCGTTTGCACACAGTACAATGTGTTGTTGATTGCCGACGAAATTCAAACTGGAATTGGTCGAACGGGGGCTTTGTTAGCCGTGTGCGGCAATTGTAATTGTGAAGCACAATGTGAACGTCAAGAAGCTACCTATATCCGTCCCGATTTATTGATATTAGGTAAGGCTTTGAGCGGAGGTGTATATCCGGTCTCTGCCGTATTGGCCGATCGTGCAATTATGGATGTGATTCAACCGGGACAACACGGAAGTACCTTTGGAGGAAACCCAATGGGATCATCGGTAGCGCAGACTGCTTTAGAAGTTATACAAGATGAAAAATTAACACAGAATGCACGGACCTTGGGAACTCTTTTTAGAGTCCAAATGAATCTGTACATTGCTGACAGTAAAATTGTAAATTTAGTTCGTGGAAGAGGATTGCTCAATGCAATTCTAATCAACGATACTGAAGACAGTAAAACCGCATGGAATATATGTTTGCGTCTGCGAGATAAGGGCTTACTTGCCAAACCTACACACGGAAACATCATCCGATTTGCCCCACCTCTTGTAATAACGGAAGAACAACTGCTCGATTGTATTCAAATTATTACTTCAACCTTAAAAGAGTTTGAACCACAAGATTCTTAATGGGGACAAAAAAATAAGGAATGGTTAAGAATGTTTATTTTGATAATGCGGCTACCACGCCCATACGAACAGAAGTAGTAGATGTTATGCACGATGTACTGAAGGATACCTTCGGAAATCCTTCTTCTACCCATGCTTTTGGGCGTTCTGCTAAGACGCAAATAGAAACGGCTCGAAAGAGTATCGCAAAACATTTTAATGCCCACCCACAAGAAATTATTTTTACTTCTGGGGGTACAGAATCCGATAATATGTTGGTGCGTTGTGCCGTTCAAGATTTAGACATTGAAACCGTAATTACCTCCCGAATTGAACATCATGCTATTCTGCATGCGGTTGAATTTTTAGAGGAACAAAAACTTGCTAAAGTACTTTATGTAAAAACCGACTCCGATGGTGCGGTTGATTATACTGATTTAGGTCATTTACTCGCTGCTGATGACTCTAAAAAATTGGTGAGTCTGATGCACATCAACAACGAAATTGGAACCATTCTTGATTTAGAACGTGTATCCAACCTTTGTAAAACACACGACGCTTTGTTTCATACAGACGCCGTTCAAGGGGTTGGACACTATGCGATTAATTTGGAAGAAATTGCAATTGATTTCCTTTCGGCTGCAGCACATAAATTTCATGGTCCAAAAGGGGTAGGCTTTTCTTTTGTTCGCAAGAATTCTGGCTTGCAACCTTTTATTTTAGGAGGCTCTCAAGAGCGCGGTCTTCGTGCCGGAACAGAGTCGGTACACAACATTGTTGGAATGGCCAAGGCACTCGAAATCGCCTACGCTAAGCTGGATGAAGAGCAACAATACCTCAAAGAACTAAAGGCACATGCCATCAAACAACTGACCAGCGCTTTTCCTGACATTCATTTCAACGGTTGTTGTTCTGATATGGAACGCAGTACGTTTACTTTAGTAAATGTAGCCCTACCTATTGCTGAAGAAAAAGCAAGCTTACTGAATTTTCATTTGGATCTCAATGGAGTTGCTTGTTCAAAAGGAAGTGCATGTCAATCTGGGAGTACAAAAGGGTCACATGTGCTGGAAGAAGTTGTTCCGACAGCCTTGAGTAAAAGACCTTCGATTCGATTTTCTTTTTCGGTATTCAACACCCAAGATGAGGTAGATTATTTAGTACAAACCTTGGCTACTTTTGCAAAGGAATAAAGGGGATTATTTTTTGACAAGCTTTGCTTTTCTGAAGATTGTAGTTTCGTAAGTGCTGCTGTTTCCTTGTTGATCTTCCACTTCTAGTTTAAAGTTCAATTGGGATTGATCAAAATCGATGTCCTCAAACGCAAAAGTAAGCGTGTTGTTTTTGGGTTCGTGTTCCAATAAAATCCATTGACCGTTTATGGTTCCTCTGTAGGATTTGATTCCTGAAAAATCATCTTCAATTTTCAATTTTAAAAAGCTGTAATTACTCAACCATTGTTTGGGCTTAAAATTTAGAGGCGTAATACTGGGAGCAAGTGTATCTTGTGACAGAACATAGATTCCTGGAGTTCCGCCTTTGCTGATGCGTTTTCTGTCTTTGGCAACAGAATACACATAATCGAGTTTTTTCTTCTTGTTGAGGTTTGCTATGCACCAGGGATTGGTTTCTAGGGAATCAACTTCGGGTGTTTTAAACTGAATCTCAAAGGTTCTTTGTAGTGCGTCTTCTTTGGAACCCACAAAAAGCGTGTCTTTGGTTGCTCGAATTTTAAAATCTACGGGTTCAAAGAAGGTGTTCTTGGGCAAATAAACTTCTTGATTTTCAAATTCAAAAAGATAATCCAATTCAGGCTTTACAGTATTTTCAGCGATTTGTAGTTTCTTTTTATTGTCAGTAGTAATTTCTCTATTCCCTTCGATATAACTTTCGACATAGGTTTTGTTTCCATGAAAATCTTCCAAGCTAATTTGAAGGAGATAGGAGCGTCCAGCTTCAAAGTTTAAAATCCCGTTGGGCGCATCTTTGGGCAAAAAGCTAAACCCATAGGGAAGGTCGCGAAAGAGTTTTTGAATCCGAATACCCTCGGTAGTATAGGTTTTATAGTCGATCAGTGTGTTGATGTATTTCCCATCGTCAAAACTGATTTTGTCGAAGGTATACTGGATCATTTCTTTTCCGTTGAGACGTAACGCGATTTTGTAAACTCCATTTTTATTATAACTCAGATCTTGCCGATCGTACATGCGGAGCCCAATACCTGTTTTACCCGACCACGATTGAATTGATGAGGTATAGGTGCTGTCGTTTTTACGAATCAGACGAATATCGTTTTTCTTCTTTTGCCTCGGATAGTTCAAGTCATACCGATACAAACCACTAATGACAGGGCGTTGGGTGTCTTGGATGTCATATTCAAGTTTCAGAGGATTGAGTGGTGTCTGTGTTTTGGTGTCTCGTATTTCAAAGTGAAGGTGTGGTCCGAGCGAGCCTCCTGTGTTTCCAGAATAACCAATTATTTCTCCCTGTTCTACGGTCAATTCATTGGTTTTAAAATAGCTTTGAATAAGAAATTGTTCTTTTTTGTACTGCCGCTCTTTTATGATTTTTTCAATTTTCGGAGCAAATTTTTGTAGGTGGGCATAGACTGATGTTGTACCGTTGGCATGATCGATATAGAGGGCTTTGCCGTAACCGGTAACGGTTACTCGAATGCGCCGAATACTCCCTGCCAAAATACTTTTTACAGGAAAACCTTGTAGTCCCTGTGTTTTAATGTCCAATCCCGCATGAAAATGACTGCCCCGTAATTCTCCAAAATTTCCAGACAACAAGAGGGGAATGTCTAGAGGTGGAGTAGCCTCTTGGGCACTTATAAAAAAAGAAAGGAAGAGCAAGGCAATCCCAAGGGAGCTTTTAATGTTATTGGTCATGCTAGCGAAGATAAAACATTCTCTTTTTATCTGATGGCTGAGGTTGGAATTTTAAATTTAACTCGCCCTTTCCAATTGTTTTGAATGCTTGATTGCATTAATGCAATCATCTAAAAACGTAATAGAATATCCTTCACACTCAGCTTTCCTTGGAATTGTTATTTCATTTATTTTTCTTGACTAAAACTTTTTGAAAAGAGAAAAAGGAATACAATTAATTTTTTTTGGTAAGTGCTTCACATACAATAAGATTTGGACAATCCTAAAGTAAACAATTTATAACAGACTGCAAAATAGCAGCTAACAACTAGAAGTTGTAATTCTGCTATCGCTTCTATTTTTAGGTTAAATTTGTTTTTATGGAATTAGAGTACAATTTACATCTTGAACCTTTTGTTTTTTGTTGTTTGCATTCAAACCCCTTCAAGGATGATGATGTTGTGATGGCTTTTAAAGAACAAGAGGGGATGACCTATATTGTTTTACAAACTAGAGCAGAAGCCTTGGGAATTGACTTTGAGCAATCGTGGGCTTGGATTAGGGTAGAAACACCAACAGCTCTGGATGCAACAGGGATAACGGCTCATATCGCAGCCCTACTTTCCAAACACCAAATCCCGTGTAATGTTGTAGCTGCGTTTCATCACGATCATCTTTTTGTTCCTTTTCAAGCGGCTAAAAAAGCCCTTGAAGTTTTGAATGGGTAACTTTTTATTCAGTTTCTAAAATTTTTGTTAATTTTCTTAAATGCGATCCTCAAAAACTATAGAATAGATTTAAAATTCTTAGCTTTGTAAAGTTAGGAGTTATGTGTCATTATGAGCGAAAAAAATCAAAATGTTGAACTTCTTGAACGAAATATAGTGTTGCTTTTGAATAAGCTAGAAGAAAACCACTATGCTTTGCAGTCGCTTACCGAGCAATTGGAAGCCTCAAAAAGTCTGCAAAATCGAGTTTCCGAAGAGAATAAAACCCTCAAGAAAGCGAAAGCTTCTTTAGAAATGGCAAATGCATTACTCGGCAGTAACGAAAGTAATACAAAAACTAAAAATAAAATCAATACACTAATTCATCAAGTTGAAGGATGTATGATTCAACTACAAAACACAGAGTAACTTTTTTATGAGTGAATTGCTGAAAATAAAGTTAACCATTGCAGATCGTGTCTATCCTTTGTCGGTTGCACCCGACCAAGAAGAGGCTCTTAGAAAGTCTGCAAAGAAAATTGACGCAATGATCAAACAGTTGGAAAAAAGCTATGCTGTTCGAGACAAGCAAGACGTCTTGGCCATGTGTGCTTTGCAATATGCAACCCAGCTAGAACAAAAAAGTAGTACCGAAACCCAGGGGGTGACCATTGAACATCAAAAGATCATCTCGCTAAACGAGATGATTGAAAATCATATGGCAACCTTCTAATACGTTCTTTATAAATAAATAATACACTACTGCCTGTATTAGTTTAAATTTTTGATAAACTCAACGATCTTATTTTTATAAGAGGTGAGTCCATATTGTAAAAGCAAGCTGTCTTCGAACAGATCCTTGATCAGTTGGTTAGCCGCAAACCTTTTTTTACGGAGTTTATACAGACCTCTAAGCTAGTACAGGCTTTTTTTATAAATAAATTAAATTATGACAACTACCATATACCTAATTATAGCCGGAGTCGGAGGACTTATTTTTGGTTTGATTATCATGCAAATAGCTCAAAAGAGAAATTCTCTTTCAATCATCAAAAAGAGTGAGCAACAAGCCCGACGTATCATCAAAAAATCGCACCAAGAATCGGATCGCATTAAGAATGAGAAAATGCTGCAAGCCAAAGAGCGTTTTATTGAACTTAAAGCCGATCATGAAAAAGTAATTATTCAACGAGAGAAGAAACTCATAGAAGTTGAAAACCGTGCTCGAGACAAAGAGAAAACCCTCAATAAGGAGCTGCAGCGTAATAAAGATCTGAATCAAAGTTTTGAACAAAAGACTTCAAATTTAGACCACCGCATTCAAAAGTTGGATCGTAAAAGCCAAACCTTAGACGAGGCTGAAAAAAAATACCAATCCAAATTAGAGGAAGTATCTGGGCTAACAGCTGAAGATGCGAAGAAGGAATTAATCACCACTTTAGAAGACAAAGCCAAGTCAGATGCAATGTCTTTCATTCAACAGTCTATAGAAGAAGCAAAATTATCTGCTGAACAAGAAGCAAAAAAAATCATCATCAGTACCATTCAGCGGATCGGAACAGAAGAGGCAGTCGAAAACTGTGTTTCTGTTTTTAATCTAGAATCGGATGATGTTAAAGGTAGAATCATTGGAAGAGAGGGTAGGAATATCCGAGCCATTGAAGCTGCTACAGGTGTAGAGATTATTGTTGATGACACACCCGAAGCAATCATCTTGTCCTGTTTTGATCCTGTAAGACGAGAGATTGCTCGTTTATCATTACACCGTTTGGTTACGGATGGGAGAATCCACCCGGCTCGTATTGAAGAGGTAGTAAACAAAACAACAAAACAAATTGAAAATGAAATTGCTGAGGTAGGAAAACGCACTGTAGTAGATTTAGGTATTCATGGTTTGAACCCTGCCTTGATTAAAATTATTGGAAGAATGAAGTACCGTTCTTCTTACGGTCAGAACCTGCTACAGCATTCTCGTGAAGTGGCTAAGCTTTGTGGTGTTATGGCTTCTGAATTGGGATTGAATCCAAAACTTGCCAAAAGAGCAGGTCTGTTGCACGATATTGGTAAAGTACCTGAAGAGGAATCTGAACTACCGCACGCTATTTTAGGAATGCAATGGGCAGAAAAGTATGGTGAGAAATCAGATGTATGTAACGCAATTGGAGCGCATCATGATGAGGTAGAAATGACGTCCTTGTTATCTCCTATAGTTCAGGTCTGTGATGCGATTTCTGGAGCTCGACCAGGTGCAAGACGTCAGGTTTTGGATAGTTACATTCAACGCCTTAAGGATTTAGAAACAATTGCACTAGATTTTAGTGGAGTTAGTAAAGCCTATGCTATTCAGGCGGGAAGAGAATTACGTGTTATTGTTGAAAGTGAAAAAGTTTCGGACAATAATGCAGCTGAGTTATCCTTCCAAATTTCACAAAAAATACAAACGGATATGACCTATCCCGGTCAAGTAAAAGTTACTGTGATTCGTGAAACTAGGGCGGTTAACGTAGCGAAGTAAAAACCTTGCTTAGCCAATGAGAACATTGTAAAGCAAACCAGCTGCAACTGCTCCCATTAAGGGGGCAATAACGGGAATCCATGCATAGGACCAATCTGCATTTTTGTTTTTTCTAGGAAGCATTTGGTATACCAAGCGGGGACCAAAGTCACGTGTTGGATTGATTGCATAACCGGTAGTTCCTCCCAAACTCATTCCGATAACCCACACTAAAATTCCAACAGGTAAGGCATCTAAGGAACCAATACCAAAGTTCTGCATCTGCATTCCTTCAATTTCAATGCTTGGAGAAACAATAAAGAAGATTCCAAACACAAGCATGAAGGTACCTAAGAATTCACTGAAAAAATTATTCTTATAGTTGCGGATTGCTGGCCCAGTACAAAAGGTACTGCGAACAGCATCTTCATCTTTTGTAGCCCGATAATGATCGATATAAAGAATATAAGATACCCAGCTACCAAACATAGCACCCAACAGTTGAGCAAAAACATAGGTGGGCACTAAACTCCAAGAGAATTTTCCAATTACAGCCAATCCGACCGTTACCGCTGGGTTTAGATGGGCTCCACTGAATTGACCTGTAGCGTATGCACCTACAAAAACAGCAAACCCCCAAGCAGAAGTAATGAGCACCCAGGAAGTTTGTCCTTCGGCAATGGTGTTCTTTAAATTGACATTGGCAACTACACCAACTCCTAAAAGAAGGAGGATTGCAGTTCCCATGAATTCGGCTATAAAAGGAGTCATCATAATATGAATTTTGAGTATAAATTTCGTGAAACTCAAACAGTTTCCTGTATTAGATTCAATATTTCTTTTTATTTCAACTGTTGCTTGCTAGCTATTAGCCGCTTATGTTTTTAGCTTATCAAATTCCCTTGCTCATCCCATTGGGCAGTATCGTTGCGTTTTTCTTGATCTACACATTTTGTAACCCGCTCAGGATCATAAGCTAAGCCATGATCATCCAACACATCTTGTGGTACTCCATCCCAAACGTTAGGTGAGTTCCCAACATAGCCTAACTCTTCAATACCGATTGCCGAGGTAAAATATCCGGTCATACAAAGGGTTCCAATGGTATCGTGGTTTTCTATGTTTATGATGGGCTTATAGCGAGACTCTTTGGTCCATTCTTTCCAGGCCTTTTTAGATTCAGCGGTTAACAATTCGGTGGGGTTATATCCCAGCGACTTTGCATAAGTTTCGGCTCCCTTCCCTGCCAGCATTACGTGAGGAGTTTTTTCCATTACATCCCGGGCTAAGGCAGCTACATGAATAATATTTTCAACAGCAACGACAGAGCCACAATTTCCGTTATGATCCATAACAGAAGCATCTAGGGTGACAGTTCCTTCTCGATCGGGTGCACCACCGAGGCCTACGGTTGTGTTTTGGGCATTCAATTCTTCAACTTCTGCGGCTTTAATGGTAGCTGTTAAGGGATCAGAACCAGATTCAAGCGCTTTTGCTGCTGCGGCATTAGCAGTTGTAAAATCCCATGTGCATATCGAAATGGGACCTTTTGGAGGAGTATTAATTGTATTAGTTGACCTAACCTCATGTGCGGAAAGAACTTTAGGTGCAAGTAGTGCAGCAACACTTCCGATTAATGTTTTCCCTATAAAAATTCCTTCTTCTCATGCTTAAATTTTTACTCAATGTATAAATATTATTGAATATTCTCCTATTATTTAGCCTTCGACTTAT
>DLQQ01000061.1 GCA_002477625.1 Candidatus Arcticimaribacter sp. UBA7428 | reverse complement strand
ATTTGACATAAGTAAATACCTCTGCCTTGGGCTGTTGAATCAAAATTTCATTTTCAACTCGATATTCATTGTCAATGAATAAAGCGATAACCAAAGGAATGGCTATGAGTATCAGAATAGAAAAAAAAGCGTTCTTTAATTTGAATTTCATGAAATACGTTTTTTGGGTTATACAGTACTTCCTAAGACCCCTAAATGAAAGCTTATGAGCTTAGTAACTTATCTTTAAGTTGATCAAAATCAATTAAATTTAAATATTTTTTTCTATCATTTGCAAATATATCGTACTCGAAAAACGGATTTGAACCTTCTATACTCCCTCCAATTGCTGCAGTTTTTGATAAAATACCGATACCCCAATCGGTATCTATACAACAAGATTGCACTTCGCTATTAGATCTCCACTTCACAAAAGCTTTCCAAGTAGTTCCATTCCAATATCCTTTGGCTGGAGTCATATTGAAATAATAATCTTCACGAGCGTGCCACTCCGTTGGCGGGTTACAGTCATGTAAAACAACAAAACCATCTGGTTTCAAAAACTTAAATGCATTCGATATATCGAGATCTACCTGTGCTGCCAAATGCAACCCATCAATAAAAATCACATCGAATCGGGTGTCGGAAGTTAGTATTTTACCAGTACTTAGTGCTTCGAAGAATGCATCACTGGTAAGTTGAAAATCTACTGGGTTGCTTTTAAATTCAACTCCAGGGTCAACGCTATGCTTTGAATCAGCATTAATCTTATTAAAATTATGGTTGGGATTTCGTACTCCAATTTCTAGATAGGTCGTCTCCCGTTTAAATTGTTCAAGAAGAAAGTTAATAATTTCAAACCGCTTAGGGTTTTTAGCGATTTCAATTTTAGATTTACGAATCCCGTCTTTAGTTTTGGAGTGTATTGTCCAACGAAAACCGTATTTAATATAATTAATCATAGTCAAAAATCAGTCTATTTATTTCACGCACAAAGGTAGCCTTTTTATTTCAAAACTGCGCTCAACTGAAACTAACAAAACCAAAACGAGCAAAGCAAAAACTAAAAGAATAAACTTATCTTTGTGCCCCATGACACAAAAGAAGATCAACATACAAAATAAAAAAGCACGCTTTGAGTTCGAGCTAATCGATCAATATACTGCTGGAATGGTGTTGACGGGGACAGAAATAAAGTCCATTCGAGAAAGTAAAGCCTCCATTACTGAAAGCTTTTGTGAATTCAATGAACGTGGAGAACTGTTCGCAGTAAACATGTACATCGAAGAGTATTTATACGGTACCCATTACAACCACAAACCGCGATCTACAAGGAAATTATTACTCAATAAAAGAGAGTTGCGTAAACTCAATAAAGAGATTAAAAACGTAGGCTTAACCATTGTTCCTCTGAGGTTATTTCTTACGGACAAGGGCATTGCCAAGATGGTTATAGCCTTGGCTCGTGGAAAAAAAATTCACGATAAACGCGATACCCTCAAAGATCGAGACAACAAGCGTAATCTCGATCGAGTAAAAAAAGAATTCCGGAAGTAGCATACAATCAAATTCTTTATCGTTTACATTAGTAGTCTCAAAATACATTATCATGCGCTATTCAATGTTTTTATTCTTCCTAATCTCTTTCGCACTCGTTGCTCAAAACCCCTTAAAACAATTAGAAGAATCTCCTAGACATCAGGAGTGGGTAAGCATTCCTGTTGGAGAACAAGAGCTACAAAGCTTTTTGGTTTACCCCGAAGTTTCGGATAAAGTTCCCGTTGTAATCCTGATTCATGAAAACAGAGGGCTCAACGATTGGGCACGCTCTATGGCTGATCAAATTGCCGCAATGGGGTATATCGTTCTTGCTCCCGACCTACTCTCTGGAAAAGCTCCCGATGGCGGAGGAACCTCAGCATTTAAAAATTCAGATGCCGCCCGAACCACACTCTATGCCCTGAATCCAGATCAGATCACAAAGGGCCTACAAGCTACCTTGGCCTATGGAAAACAAATTGATGCGGCAAACGCTAAAGTTGCGGTTATCGGCTTTTGTTGGGGCGGAAGTCAAACCTTTCGATTCGTATCGAACGAAGATCAATTAGCTGCAGCTTTTGTCTGTTATGGAACTGGCCCAAAAAATGAGGAAGCTTACAAGACGATCAAAACACCTGTATATGGGTTTTATGGAGGAAACGACAACCGAGTAAATGCAACCATAGAAAAGAGTCAAAAAGCCATGGAAGGTCTCAACAAAGTTTATATTCCTGTAATTTATGAAGGGGCTGGTCACGGATTTTTTAGAGCGGGAGAAGCTGATGATGCTTCAGAAGCGAACAAAAAAGCAAGAAAAGAGGGTTTGGAACGCCTAGAAAAATTGCTTTCAACTCTCTAAACTCAATTCTTATCTTTTAGCATAGGAACAAAGCGGAAAGCACCGAAGGTTTCTTTGTCAAATTCTTTTTCAGAGGTACGCGTATATCGAGTCATGATTTGCTCATCGGTTCCAATAGGAATTACCAAACGCCCCCCCACTACCAGTTGCTGAAGTAAGGGCTTGGGGACATCAGGCGCCCCTGCTGTTACGACGATTCCTTGAAAAGGAGCATCTTCGGGCATACCCAAATAGCCATCGCCAAAAACATTTTTTTTGGGGTATAAATTCAACTTAGAAAACAAACGTTTAGTTTTTTTAAAAAGCTCTTGCTGCCGTTCTACGGTAAAGGTTTTTATACCCAAAGCAAGTAAAACTGCAGTTTGATAGCCCGAGCCTGTTCCAATTTCTAAAACTTGATCTCCTGCCTTTACTTCTAAAAGCTGGGACTGAAAGGCAACGGTATAGGGGTGAGAAATTGTTTGATCCGCAGCAATAGGAAAGGCTTTATTATCGTAGGCATGTGATTCCAGACCAACATCCATAAACCAATGTCGGGGTACCTGAAGCATGGCATCTAAAACCAGGCGATCTGAAATTCCCATAGAGGCAAGTCGGTCAATAAGAAGTTTACGTTGTCCTTGGTGTTTGGCTGCGTCAATAGGTTTATTCATGACTTCAAAAATAAACAATAAATTGGCTTTTATTAGGAACTTTAAAGAGAAATTAAGTCTAAAAATGTACCTTTGAAAAGCATAAAACAAGGATACAAAGAATGAAAAAGTTGAGAGCAGGAGTTTTAGGTGCTGGGCATTTAGGTAAAATTCATTTACGGTTACTTCAGGAATCGGATTCTTATGAATTAATGGGTTTTTATGATCCCGATACTACTGCCGTCAACGCCTTAGCTAAAAAAGAAGGGTATACTGCCTTTGATTCAATCGAAGCCCTTCTCGTTGAAGTCGATGTGGTTGATATCGTCACGCCAACCATGGTTCATCATCAAATGGCAATTCAATGTTTGAATGCAGGGAAGCATGTTTTTATTGAAAAACCAATTACCCAAACAGTCGCACAAGCCGAAGAAATTGTTTCTTTAGCCAGCCAAAAGAACCTCAAGGGCCAGGTTGGGCATGTAGAGCGTTTTAATCCAGCCTTTAAAGCGATCAAAGAACATATAGAAAATCCGATGTTTATCGAAGCACATCGCTTGGCTGAATTCAATCCAAGAGGTACCGATGTTCCCGTTATCCTAGATTTGATGATTCACGACATCGACGTCATCCTCAGTGTTGTCAACTCTAAAGTTACCCATGTTAGTGGTTCAGGAGTTGCTGTAATCAGTGAAACACCAGACATTGCTAATGCTCGTATCGAATTCGAAAACGGATGTGTTGCCAATTTAACCGCCAGTAGAATTTCACTTAAGAGTATGCGTAAAACCCGCTTTTTTCAAAAAGAAGCCTACATCGCAGTTGATTTTTTAGCCAAGCAGGTAGAAGTTGTCAAAATGAAAGATGCCCCCGAGCAGCCAGGAGAATACGATATGATCCTCCAAAATGCTGAGGGCGTAAAAAAACAAATCTATTTTGAACCCCCAACCATAGAAGAATCGAATGCTATCTTAGAAGAACTCAATACCTTTGCCGCTGCGATTCAAAATGATACAGATCCGATTGTAACCCTAAGCCACGCCACAGAGGCATTGCGTGTTGCACATCAAATAATAGCTTGTTTTAAATAAGAATATAATGAAAAACATAACCGTCATTGGAAGTGGTACTATGGGCAATGGAATTGCCCATTGCTTTGCTCAAAACAAATTTAATGTTCAGTTGGTTGATCTTTCCGAAGACCAATTGGAACGCGCTTTGGCAGTAATTCAAAAAAACCTAGACCGTCAGGTTACCAAAGCAATCTTAACAGAAGCTGAAAAAGAGGCAAGCATCAATCGCATTCAAACCTCAACAGATTTAGATAAAGCCCTCGCAAATGCAGATTTGGTTATCGAAGCTGCATCAGAAAACATAGGGGTAAAAGAAAAACTTTTTCGTCAGATGGATGCTGTTGCACCAAAAGATTGCATTTTAGCGACAAACACTTCCTCAATTTCCATCACAAAACTTGCCTCCTTCACCAATAGACCCGAAAAAGTAATCGGTATACACTTTATGAATCCCGTACCGGTGATGCGCCTGATCGAAGTGATACAAGGTTTTAAAACGGATGAGCAAACACTCAATCAAATTTTAGACCTATCCAAACAGTTGGATAAAATCCCTTTGCTGGCTCAGGATTATCCGGGCTTTGTAGCTAACCGCATCTTATTGCCAATGATCAATGAAGCCATTCAAACCCTTTTTCAAGGTATTGGTGGCGTATATGAAATAGACCATATGATGAAGTTGGGTATGGGCCATCCCATGGGTCCTTTACAATTAGCCGATTTTATTGGACTGGATGTTTGCCTTTCGGTTCTCGAAGTCCTACACGAGGGCTTTGGAGCTGCCAAATACGCACCAGCTCCCCTCCTAGTCAACATGGTTCAGGCTGGAAATCTAGGGGTAAAATCAGGAATAGGTTTTTATGATTACCGTACCGATCGCAGAAACCCAACCATAGCCACTCAATTTCTATAATGAGTATTCAAAAGCAACTCCTTTCTATTCTTGAAGGCCTTCCAAAGCAGGTTCATTTGGTTGCCGTTTCAAAAACAAAACCCAATGCCGACATTGAAGAAGCCTATGCCGCTGGGCAACGGATTTTTGGGGAGAATAAAATCCAGGAAATGACCCAAAAATGGGAAACCCTTCCCAAGGACATCCAATGGCATATGATTGGAAACGTGCAAACCAATAAAGTGAAATATATGGCACCCTATGTGTCTTTGATTCATGGAGTAGACCGCTACAAACTGTTAAAAGAAATCAACAAACAAGCAGCGAAAAGCGATCGGGTTATCGATTGTTTACTGCAAATGCATATTGCTCAAGAAGATAGCAAGTTTGGTTTTAACAAGGAGGAACTCCAAGCCGTAGTTATCGACTTAAAAACAAACCCACTCCCCCACATCCGAATCAAAGGATTGATGGGAATGGCTACTTTTACTGATAACCAAGATCAAATTCGCTCTGAATTTAAAATGCTAAAACAACAATTTAACTGGCTACAAACGCAGCATCCAGAAGCAAACGAGCTATCCATGGGAATGAGTGGAGATTATGCCTTGGCCATTGAAGAAGGCAGTACCATGATACGTGTTGGTAGTAAAATTTTTGGATCAAGAAATTATTAGCCGATGTATGCAATCCTTGATATAGAAACCACAGGTGGCAAATTTAATGAAGAAGGAATTACCGAAATTGCTGTTTATCGATACAATGGACAAGAGGTTGTAGATCAATTGTCAAGTTTAGTGAACCCACTGCGGGACATCCAACCGTTTGTAGAGCGCTTAACAGGCATCAACAGTAAGATGCTGGTCAATGCACCGAAATTTTTTGAACTCGCCAAACGCATTGTTGAAATCACTGAAGGCTGTGTGATTGTTGCGCATAATGCGGAGTTTGATTACCGCATCCTACAAACCGAATTCCGAAGGTTGGGTTATGCCTTCCAGAGTCAATCCATCTGTACTGTTGCATTATCTCAAAAGCTACTCCCCGATGCAGAATCGTATAAACTCGGGAATCTAGTACGCTCCCTTGGAATTCCAATAACAGATCGGCACCGTGCTCATGGAGATGCCCTTGCGACCTTGGAGCTTTTTAAATTATTACTGGAAAAAGACAGCGGAAAAGAGATCATCAGTACCTATGTTAAAGAGTTGAATAAAAACAAAGTATCTCCAAAATTCCTCAACATCATTGAAAAGTTACCTTCCGAAATTGGAGTTTATTACATACACGATAGTGAAGGAAATATCATCTATATTGGAAAGAGTAAAAACATAAAAAAGCGTGTTCTTAGCCATTTGACTGGAGACAATGCAAAAGCGGTAAAAATTCAAAAAAAACTTGCTCGAGCATCCTATGAACTTTGTGGAAACGAATGCATAGCCCTACTCAAAGAACAGCACGAAATCAAAAGCAATCAGCCTGTATTGAATCATGCACTTAAGTATCGCCACTTTGCTATGGGAATTCGGTTAGATGAAACAACTCCCTATCATCGTTTAATCATCGAGCCGGTTATTCATGAAAGGCAATACCTAGAGGTTTTTAAGAATAAAAAAGATGCAAACCGCAAGCTCCGAATCTGGATCGACACCTTTGAACTTTGCGAAAGCCAAACTTCTCTGGGGAATCCGAATAAAGCTTGTTTCGGCCATGGAATTAAAGTTTGTAAAGGTGCCTGTGTTGGGGATGAATCCACAAAAGCCTACAACAAACGCTTAGAGAACATCCAAAACGAACTGGCCTATCCCCTCAGCAACATGCTCATTATTGATAAAGGGAAAGCTCAAGGAGAGCAAAGTTTTATTTACATCAAAGAGTCTGTTTTTCAAGGGTATGGATATTTTAAGTTAAATCATCAGATCAAGACAGTCGAAGCCATTGAAAAGCGTTTAATTCCCATCGACAACAATCGAGATACCCAAGCTGTTATTCGAAGTTTTCTACGTAAACAACGCTACAAAAAAATCATTGATCTGGATACCGTATAAAAATTCATAACTTCGCAAACTAAGATGAAATCTAAGAAAACACCGTATTGGAAACACCGCCTTCATGAGATTGTTTATGAAGCAGACACCCCAGCTGGGAAACGTTTCGATCTGATTCTTTTCATTCTCATCCTACTGAGTGTTGTTTTGGTTATGCTCGAAAGCGTAGCTTCAATTCACACCCAATACGAAACTGAATTGAACATCATAGAATGGGTCATTACAGGCTTGTTTTCAGCTGAATACATCATCCGTCTTATCGCCATTCAGAAGCCTTTTAGCTATGTGTTTAGCTTTTACGGAATCATCGATCTACTGTCGACTATTCCCAAATACATATCCCTCTTTTTTGTCGGATCCGAATCGTTAATAGCCCTACGTGCCCTGCGGTTACTCCGTATTTTTCGGATTTTAAAAGTTGCCCGCTTCATTGGAGAATCGAATTTCTTAATTAAAGCCTTGTATGCCAGCAGAGTGAAAATATCGGTCTTCCTTTTTGCTGTATTCATACTCTGCATTATTTTTGGCACCCTGATGTACCTGATCGAAGGAGAAAGCAGTGGGTTTACGAGTATCCCTCGAAGCATCTATTGGGCAATCGTAACCATGACCACAGTAGGCTACGGAGATATTGCACCACAAACACCCTTAGGGCAGCTTCTAGCCTCTTTTATTATGATTATGGGTTACGGAATCATTGCAGTGCCCACAGGGATTGTATCTTCTGAAATGGCCTTACAAAGCAATGATGTTGATACCAATACGCAAGCGTGCTTACAATGCAACAATGAACTGCATAAGGACGGCGCCGTATTTTGTCATCAATGCGGAAGTACTTTGAACGATGAATTCTAAACGTTTACTTTACATTGCTGGTCCAACCGCCAGCGGAAAAACTTCTTTGGCTATTGCCTTAGCACAGCATTTTGATACTGAGATTATTTCGTGTGACTCCCGACAGTTTTTTAAAGAAATGTCGATCGGAACTGCCGTGCCGAGTCCAAAAGAATTAGCTGCAGCCCCACATCATTTTATTCAGCAACGCAGCATTCATGAGCCCTATAGTATTGGAAGCTTTCAACGGGAAGCAATGGACTGTTTACAAACACTCTTTAAAACCAAAGACACCCTTATTTTAGTCGGTGGTTCGGGACTCTATGCCGATGCACTACTTGAGGGTTTGGATGATTTCCCTGAAGTTGATCCTGCGGCTCGTGATCAATTGAACAAGCAACTCCAAGAAGAAGGAATAGAGGCTCTGGTAGCTCTCTTAAAAACTGTAGACCCTGTGTATCACCAAAAGGTAGATTTGGGCAACCCCCATCGGCTCATTCGGGCCTTAGAGGTTTGCTTATCGAGCGGACAACCCTATTCCAGCTTTTTAGGCAATAAAAAAGCCCCTACCTTCTTTAAAATACAGAAGATCGTCATCCAATGGGATCGTCTAATCCTATACGAACGCATCAACCAGCGGGTCGATCAGATGGTCGTTTCTGGTCTAGAAGCAGAAGCACGAAGTCTTTACGCTTGCAAAGATGTCAATGCGCTGCAAACTGTAGGTTACCGAGAATGGTTCTCCCATTTCGAAGGGATTTTAGACAGAAAAACGACCCTAGAGGAAATTAAAAAGAATACACGGCGCTACGCCAAAAGACAAATGACTTGGTTTAAGCGGTATCAAGATGCATTATGGATTCCGGGTGGGTGTTCTGTGGAGGATGTTTTAAAGAGACTCAACTAATCAATCTTGGATGAATGCGAGGGCTAATTTGATGTCGTCATAGCTAACAGAGCCGCCTAATTTAATGTAAATCACATTTAAACTAATGG
>DLQQ01000065.1 GCA_002477625.1 Candidatus Arcticimaribacter sp. UBA7428 | reverse complement strand
CTAATACATCTTCAAATAAGGGAACGATAGGAATACTAGCAGCATACCGCATGGCCTCTAAAAGGTATCATGTGTTTTTGGATCGATAGTATTGTCAACCTGTCCCATAAATCTCCGTAGCTACTTTGTATGCGTTTGGCAATCTCTTTTTTAGTATGCGGGATGGTGACTGCAAGGGTATTTGAACTAGTGAGTTGGTTGTGTAGGGCATTGCCCATGATAGCAAACCTAGTTGTAAGGTCAATGAGTAACGAGTCTGAGTATTCTATTTCAGTCGCTAATTTTTCAGCCAAAGGCGTTCTATGGTAGTTGATTCCCCAGTTCAACTGAAAGAGTAAAAACAATAAGCTAATGCAAATTCCAACCCCAATGATGTCCGTGGTTTTTGGAAGTTTGAATTGTAGTAAAAAACGAACTGCCGCATAGCCTATATACACTCCAATACTCAGGTATAAGATATCCCCAAACGAAAAGGGTATGGGCTTTATAAAAACCTGCTGCAGATTGAATAGCAATGGGTAAAAAGATTGAGAAAAGTACAACTCTACTTTTTCAGGATACAAACTGATCATACGGACCAAAAGTATTTGAGGGAGTATACTCACTGCTAGTAAAATTTTGACTCGGCTCACCTTCATAAGTCTAAGATAGCAATTAGCATCTTAAAAAAGTTAATAATTTTTTGCCTTTATTTGCATTTATGAAGGAAGAAATGATTCGCGGTAAAGATGCCTTAGGGGGATGTTTTTTTACAGGTTGTGCCTGTTTTTTGGTTGGGACGATACTCCTGGTTCTTTTTGTCTTTCGTGGAGAATTATTCTAGCTTTTAAGCTAAGTTCGACCCAAACACAAATACAATTTAGTTTTCTCGGATCGGTTTAAAAATAAAAAACCCATCCTAAGATGGGTTTTTTGAATCACAGTTTTTTTTATTCGATTACTTCAACAATCTCCAATTCAAAGATCAAGTTGGAGCGTGGTGGAATACCTTGTCTGCCTTGTTCTCCGTAGGCAAGTGTATATGGAATGAAAACCGTTGCCTTGTCACCAGTTCTCAATAAACGTAAACCTTCTTTAAATCCTTCGATCATCTGAGCTTCAGGGCTACAATCTGCAGGAATAGGTTGATAGGCTTTCGCTGCTTTACGCTGTTCGTTTACTGCGTCTAGTGCTTCTGCAATTTCCAAATCACTTGTTTCAAGTAAATTTCCGTCTTCAAAGTAAACCGCATAATGTGTTCGTGCTTTGTATGTAGAAGTAACCTTTGGTCCGTCTCCTTTTGTTGTAATGAGGTATTGGAGGCCAGACTTCGTTGTTGTTGCTTTTGCTTTTTGTGCTTCAAACTTATCTTGTGTATTGAGTTTGATGATTTGCTGACGCTCTTCTTTATCTGCTTTTTCAGCTTCGAGTTTCTGAAAGTGATTTTTAAAAATTGAGGGAGCTTTAAAGTTTTTCGCATCCGAACCTTTACGGATGATGGTTACTTTTTTAATGGTATCGTTTTGTGCAATACTCTCAACTACACTTTGACCGATTACAACCTTCCCAAATACCGTATGTTTTCCGTCCAACCATGGAGTAGCCTTATGGGTAATGAAAAACTGACTTCCATTAGTTCCGGGGCCTGAGTTTGCCATAGACAATATACCCGGACCGCTATGAGAAAGTTCGGCATTGATTTCGTCGTTGAATTTATAACCTGGATTACCGGATCCCGAAGCAGTAGGATCTCCTCCTTGAATCATAAAATCTTTGATCACACGGTGGAATACAAGACCATCATAATATCTTTTATTTTTGTAATTATCGCTTACCAAATCATTTTCTCCTTCACTTAGAGAAACAAAGTTTGCTACCGTTATTGGTGTTTTTTCAAGCTCTAGAGAAACGACTATAGAACCTTTGTTGGTTTCAATATCTGCATAAAGACCATTTTCAAGTTCTGGATATTGAGATGCACATCCTATTAATAGCATTGTTAGTAGTGCGTAGAAGAAATTTTTTTTCATGGGAATTGTTTGAATTGATTTAGCAAAGATGCAAAAATTTAATTTTTTATGGAATGGGATATTAATTTTATTGTAAAACGCAGGGGTTGGTTAATATCAACTTTTTCATCATCACCCTGATATCCGTAACAAAGATAGGAGGGGAAGAGGAAGGTTGCAGTTTCATTTACACTCAAAACCTTTACAGCTTCCCGAAGGGCAGGGAGTAACTCTTCTTGGTCAACCAAGTATTGTACAGTTCCGAGCTCCATTTCATCGTATAGGACAGTTCCATCTAGGGCTTCGATTTTATAATTGAAACGAACCGTGTCCCCTCTTTTGGGAAGTACTCTTTCATTGGATGAAACCAAGTAAGCATACCAAAAACCTGTGGATGAGGCTTTGTACTCTCGTGTTGAATCTTGGGCAATTATTTTTTTAAATTGATTTTGTTGCTTCTGGATGATGTTCTTATTCCGTTGAACAGAACCTTTGAGGAAGGATATCTTAGTTTCGTTGATGGGTTTACGGGCTTGTGGCTCTGAGCAGCTAATGAGCAGGCAAATCATCAAAAAGTAAAAACTAAAATTCCGCATCCCTAACTGAGTTGTTCTTTATATTCAAGAATGGTCTGGTGTACTTTTTCTTTCGTAACGGCAAGGCTTTCATGCGATGCTCCTCCAGCAGCATTGTGATGTCCGCCTCCATTGAAGTGTTTGCGTGCAAACTCATTTACATTGAATGTTCCTTTGGATCGGAACGACATTTTAACAATATTCTCTTGGGTGTTTTCAATCATAATGATTGCCAATTCAATGCCCTCTAGACTGAGCCCATAATTTACAAAGCCGTCGGTATCTCCTTTTTTAAAGTCACATGAATTTAGTTCTTCTTGGCTCAAGGTAATATATACCGCCTGAAGTGGTTCTACTTTGACTAGATTGGAAAGCGCTTTGCCCAAAAGCTGTAGACGTCCAAAACTGTAAGTGTCGTATATTTTTTGATGGATCTGGGCATGATCGATGCCCAAGTCCAATAGGTTCGAAACGATACTGTGGGTAATGGGTGTTGTCGATTGAAAACGGAATGAACCACTGTCGGTCACGATTCCAGTATAAATACAGCTTGCAATTGTTTTGTTTATTTTCGACACATCGAGTGCCTCCATGACATTGTATACCATTTCGCAGGTAGAACCTAAACTAGAATCAGAATACATCAGATCGGCATAGTCATCGGGTTGTTCATGATGATCAATCATCACTTTAATTCCATTGCAGCTCTTGATAACCTCATCCATAGGCTTTATTCTCCCCAAGCTGTTGAAATCAAAGGTAAAAATCAAATCAGCTTCAAAAAGTAATTTCTGACAGACCTCTTCCTCTTTATTGTATTTGATGATTGTTTCTTGTCCCGGGATCCAATCCAAGAATTTTGGGTATTCATTGGGCGAAATCACGGTACAACTGTGTTCCATTTGATCGAGGAAATGTTTCCAAGCCAAGCAACTGCCCAAGGCGTCACCATCTGGGTTTTTGTGAGGAATTACAACAATCTTTTTGGGTGATGCGAGTTGTTCTCTTAAAGCTGGAATAAAGTTATTTGTCATAGCTGGGCTAAGATACCAATCCTTTCTCAAAAAAATATAGTGTTTTTTAGATTATATTCAGCGCTCAAGATGAAGTGGGTCAAAAGAAAACAATAGAATCCCCTGTGTTAAAAAAGCCTCTTTCTAGCTTCAATGTCAGTTGGTTTTAATAAGTTTGCAGCAGAAATGAAAACTATACTATGAGAACAAATCGTACGTTCACGATGATTAAACCAGATGCTGTTGAAAACGGACACATCGGTTCTATTTTAGAAAAAATAACATCAGCTGGATTTAAAATTGCAGCCCTCAAAAAAACACAGTTAACACGTACCGACGCTGAAGCGTTTTATAGTGTTCACAGCGAACGACCTTTCTTTGGAGAGCTTGTTGAATTTATGACCAGAGGTCCTATTGTTGCCGCTATTCTTGAAAAAGACAATGCAGTCAATGATTTCCGTGTACTTATCGGAGCGACGAACCCAGCAGAAGCTGCCGAGGGAACTATTCGCAGTTTGTACGCAACCTCAATGGG
>DLQQ01000027.1:5737-11745 GCA_002477625.1 Candidatus Arcticimaribacter sp. UBA7428 | reverse complement strand
TGTTGAAGACATTATGGGTATTGAATTGGATGGATCTGAAAATCAATCCGCTGTAAACACAGCCCTACAGGGTACTGTATCCATGTTGATCGACATTCGGAAAACTGCGCGTGACAATAAGGATTTTGCTACTTCAGATCGTATTCGAGACGAACTCCTTGCACTGGGCGTTCAACTGAAGGATGGCAAAGATGGAACAGGATTTAGTCTGTAACTGGCACTCTGGAAATGAGAAAAATCGCGATACTCCCTTTTGTACTCCTCATTAAATTTTATCGTTCCTATATATCGCCACTAACACCTGCATCGTGCAGACATACACCCACCTGTTCACAATACAGTCTTGAGGCTTTTGAAAAACATGGTCTATTCAAAGGTTTTTATTTAACCCTTAAACGTGTTTTAAGCTGTCATCCTTGGACCAAAGGAGGATATGATCCTGTTCCGTAAACTTGGAGATAAATTCATAAAAAATAGCTACTTTTAACCAACTAATATAGACGCATATGCTTTTTTCTAAAATACAATGGGCACCTTCTGACACTTTATTTAAAATTGGAGGTTTTGGGGTTCATTATTACAGTTTAATGTTTGTTGTTGCATTTTCAGTGGGTATATACCTGATGAAGAAAATGTATGAAAAGGAAAAAGTATCTGTGGATTATGTGGAACCCCTGCTTTTTTATGTAGTCATAGCTACCGTTCTTGGAGCTCGACTGGGAGAAGTTTTTTTTTACAGTTGGGATTACTATCAAAATCACTTAATCGAAATTCTTTTACCCATACGAGCTTTGGAAGGTTCCAGCTTTTTATTCGGCTTAATCGATGGATATGAATTCACAGGATTTAGAGGATTAGCGAGTCATGGAGCTACCATTGGAATTTTGATTGGCTTGTATCTTTATCAAAAACAATACAGTTACAAACCTTTAATTTGGATCTTAGATCGACTGGTCATTCCTGTAAGTTTAGGAGCAGCATTGGTTCGTGTTGGAAACTTTTTTAACTCAGAGATCGTTGGAAATTATACAGATAATAATTTTGGGGTTGTTTTTCTTAATCGAGGAGAAATTGCTCCCCGACATCCTGCACAATTGTACGAAGCCATCGGATATCTAGCATTATTTTTCTTGCTACGTTATTTATACAACAACAAAGTAAAGCGACCCAATGGATATTTATTTGGACTGTTTTTTGTTGTGCTTTTTAGTGTTCGCTTTTTAGTGGAATTCGTAAAAGTAAGCCAAGGTGGTTTCGAAACCTACATTCCGCTTTTATCCACAGGACAATGGCTGAGTATTCCCATGATCCTTTTTGGTCTTTTCTTTATGTTTAAAAAATCAAAATCAAACCAATAAACCATGAATCCCCTCGATCTTTTACGTTACCCTACTGGAAAGTTTGTTTGGCCAACTGCGCAACTTTCTCTCAAAGATAAAAGCAAGGCACTATCCATTTTAAAGGATTTTCCGAAACTTCTTAAAGAAGAAGTAAATAGTCTAAATGAAAATCAATTACGAACTCCTTACCGAGAAGGTGGGTGGACCGTTGCTCAAGTTGTTCATCACTTAGCGGATAGTCACTCCCACGCATACCTCAGATGTAAACATGCACTCCTTGAGGATACTCCAAAAATAAAAGATTATACTGAATCGGATTGGGCAAAACTCGACGATGCTTCCGCAAGTGACGTTTCCCCTAGCCTATCCATTATCGATGGTATCCATAATCGATGGGTAAGCTTATTCAGTAAACTTTCGAGCTCTCAAATGGAACGTACGTATTATCATCCTAAAGGTTCCAAAGAATACCCACTATATGTAGTGCTGGCGATATACTCATGGCACAGTATGCACCATCTTGAACACATACGGGTTCTTAAGAAGAGTTTTTAAATTCTAATACCAAAAAAAAATCACGACTTACATCGTGATTTTTTATATTCAGTAAAAGCTTAAAACTTATTCTTTTAAAGCCTTTTTATTTTGTGTGTCATACATTACGGGAGTAGCAATGAATACAGAACTGTAGGTTCCTACAATAACTCCAATGATCAAGGCAAACATAAAGCCTCGGATAGATTCACCGCCGAAAATAAAGATGGCCAATAATACCAATAAGGTAGTCAATGACGTATTCAACGTTCTACTTAATGTGCTGTTTAAGGCAGCGTTAACCGTTGTATCCAATTCCCATTTCGTATGTTCATTTGTAAATTCTCGTATGCGGTCAAAAACTACTACCGTATCATTCAGCGAATAACCAATTACGGTCAATATGGCGGCAATAAATGCTTGGTTTATCTCCATGCTGAAGGGCATGATAGAATAGGTAAGAGAGAAGATACCCAAAACGATTAATACATCGTGGAAAACAGCTGCTACCGCTCCCAAAGAGAACTGCCACTTACGGAAACGCAGTAGGATATAAAGGAATACTACGATCAAAGATCCAAAAACGGCTAGGTAGGAGTTTTTCTTAATATCATCAGCAATCGTTGGACCTACTTTGATAGAAGACATAATTCCCACGGTCTTAGAATCCGAACCGTTTACAAATTCGTCATAACTAATTCCTGCAGGAAGATAAGCTTGAAGACCAGCATAGAGCTTTTCGTAAATCTCTACATCAATTGCAGTTCCTTCCTCATCTACTTTATATTTAGTAGTGATTTTCAACTGATTATCGTCCCCAAAAGTTTTAGCTTCTACACTTCCAAAAGCACCTACAAGAACGCTTTCAACTTCAGTTGGGTTTACTATTTTATCGAAACGAACAGTATACGATCGACCTCCAACAAAATCAACACCTTGATTTAAACCATTAAGAGTTAAAGAAACAAGACTTGCTACAATTAAAACTCCTGACACGATATAAGCTGTTTTTCTTTTTCCTAAGAAGGTGATGGCCATGTTCTGGAACAACCCTTTAGTTGAAGCGGTTGCAAATGAAACTAGTTTTCCTTTTACCGAACGTGAGTCGATTAAGAGTCTCGTAATGAAGATTGCCGTAAATAAGGAAGTTGCAATACCAATCAATAAGGTCGTTGCAAAACCTTTAATAGGACCCGTACCAAAAACAAATAAAATCAAGGCCGTTAAACCGGTCGTTATGTTGGCATCCAAAATAGAAGACAATGCATTATCAAACCCATCAGCAACAGATTTCAATTGTCCTTTTCCCTTCTTCAGTTCCTCTCGAATTCGCTCAAAAATCAGCACGTTAGCATCTACCGAAATACCGATTGTTAATACAATCCCTGCAATTCCGGGTAAGGTTAATACAGCGCCTAGACCCGCTAAAATTCCAAAGATTAGTAAGATATTCAATACTAAGGCAACATCAGCAAATATACCGGAAGAACCGTAGTAGAAAATCATCCATAGTAATACAATGATCAAGGCAATTCCAAAAGAATAAATACCACTCTGAATCGCTTCTTTTCCTAAGGAAGGTCCAACAATTTCTGATTGTATGATGTCTGCTGAAGCAGGGAGTTTACCCGCTCGTAAAACATTGGCTAAATCAATTGCTTCATTCAAGGTAAAGCTTCCAGAAATCTCTGAACGCCCACCTGATATTGCACCCTTAGAAACTCCGGGAGCGGAATATACAGTATTGTCAAGAACGATGGCAATATTACTTCCTTCTTTCGATGCTTTCCCAGTCATAGTCTCCCAAATACGCGCGCCTTTAGAATCCATTTGCATGGATACCGAAGGCTGCCCAACTTGATCGTACGATTGTAAAGCATCTACTATAACCCCACCACTTAAAGGAGGAACTCCTTCACGATTTGATTTTAAGATATATAAGTCAACTATTTCAGATCCCTCTTGTTCTTTTCCCCAAGCAAATTCAACATAACGGAATTGTTGTGGCAATAATCTGCGAACTTCTGGAAGGTCTAAATATGCCATTACAGTATTTCTGTCTTTTTTGGCAAATTGAGCTAAAACTGGTCCTCCTTGGTATCCGTATCCTTTGACTAAGTCTAAAAGTGGGTTCCCAGCAGCAACAGTAGCCGAATCTTTTGCTTCAACATCTGCTAATAAATCGTCAATAGCAGAAGCTTCTTCTGTTTCTACTTTATTTTCATTTACCCCTTTTTCAATCAACAAATTGTTGGCTGCATAGAGGAAATTTAGGAACTGATCGTTTTTATAGGTTTCCCAAAACTCAAGTTGTGCTGTACTTTGAAGTAAATTCTTAACACGTTCTACATCACGAGCACCAGGAAGTTCAACTAAGATTCTTCCAGAAGTACCCAAACGTTGAATGTTGGGTTGTGTTACTCCAAATTTATCGATACGTTTTCTTAATACTTCAAAAGCCGAAACGATAGACTCATCAATTTTTCGGCGAATGATTGGACGGACTTGGTCGTCAGTCATCTCAAAATTGATGACATCACTTAAAGTTCTGTTTGCGAAAATCTCAGGATTTGCTAAAGTAGTTTCGCCTTTAATAGCGTCAAAAGCAGTAAAGAAAGACTCAACATATGGAACGTCAGAGCTTTTCTGAAGTAGGTCAGCATCGTCAAGTGCTTGATTGAAGGTTGGGTTTTTGGTATAATCCGCCAATCCTTTCAAGATATCTTTAACTGAAATTTGAAGAATCACGTTGATTCCTCCTTTCAGGTCAAGACCTTTGTTTAATTCTTTTCCTTTGGCATCGTTGTAAGATGAGAAACCATATAGTGGTAAATTTCCAATTGAATCAAGGTAATTCGTTTCGATTTGTTCTCTGAGAGCAACATAGTCGGTTTGGTCTTCTGAAACTCTACTGATAGCGTAAGAAGAAGCTTTATCTTCTTGGCCACTTGAAATGAAAGTAAAAGAAAGTTGGTAGATGCTAACGATTCCAAAAAGGATCCCGAAAACTTTTATTAGTCCATTATTCTGCATTAGTTTGATTTTTAAGCGTGTTAAAGGCGAGCAAATATAAAATATAAGCTAAGATTTAACAACTTTATAGGATGGTTTTGTATACAAAAAAACCGCCAAAGGGGCGGTTTCTTCTGATTTTTGATAAAATGCTATACATTACTGGACAAAGCGTCGTTCATTGCCCTTACAGCAAGGGCGCTTTTCTTGAATTTTTCTTGTTCGCTTGCGTCGAGCTGAATATCCAAAATTTGTTCAACACCACCTTTTCCGATGATACAGGGAACACCAATACAGATATCGCTTTCGCCGTATTCTCCTTCGAGATATACAGAACAGGGAATCATGCGTTTTTGATCATTGATGATACTGTCAACTAAGTAAGCTACCGATGCTCCGGGTGCATACCAAGCAGATGTTCCCAGAAGCTTGGTTAGTGTTGCGCCACCTACCATAGTAGCCGCTGCAACCTCTTCAAGTGCTTCAGCCGATAAATGATTGCTCACCGGCGTACCGTTATAACTGGCCAAACGGGTTAGAGGAATCATGGTCGTATCTCCGTGACCGCCAATCACCATTCCTTGGATGTCGTTAGCAGGCTTGTCTAGTGCTTTGGATAAATACGTTTTGAAACGAGAGCTATCTAAAGCGCCGCCCATCCCAATAATTCTATTTTTAGGAAGACCTGTTGCTTTAAGAGCTAAGTAGGTCATCGTGTCCATTGGATTAGAAACTACAACGATGATTGCTTCAGGAGAGTGTGCTAGTATACTTTCTGCTACTGATTTTACTATTCCAGCATTGATGCCGATCAGCTCTTCGCGCGTCATCCCAGGTTTTCTTGGAATTCCAGAGGTGATTACAACAACATCGCTATCTGCAGTTTGGGTATAATCGTTGGTTACCCCCGTAATTCGGGTGTTGAACCCTAAAGTTGTTGCCGTTTGAGTAAGATCCAATGCCTTTCCTTCTGCAAATCCTTCTTTGATGTCCAATAAAACAACCTCGCTAGCAATTCTTTTAATGGCAATGTACTCGGCACATGAGGCACCTACATTCCCAGCTCCTACTACGGTTACTTTCATAATTTATGTGAATTTTAGTTTTTAATAAAAATTTATA
>DLQQ01000027.1:1141-5680 GCA_002477625.1 Candidatus Arcticimaribacter sp. UBA7428 | reverse complement strand
TCAGCATTCATTTCTCCAAGTCCCTTGTAACGTTGTACAGAAGTACCTTGTCCAAACTTCTCCATTAGTGTTTCGCGTTCTTGATCGTTCCAAGCATACTGCTTCTTAGCTCCTTTTTTAACTAAAAACAAAGGAGGGGTAGCAATGTATACATAGCCCGACTCAACCAATTCACGCATATAACGGAAAAAGAAGGTTAAAATTAAGGTAGAAATATGACTCCCATCGACATCGGCATCACACATGATGACTACTTTGTGATAACGAAGTTTTGTTAGGTTTAGCGCTTTACTATCTTCTTCAGTTCCAATGGTTACTCCAAGTGCTGTGTAGATGTTTCGAATTTCTTCGTTTTCAAAAACCTTGTGTTGCATGGCTTTTTCAACATTCAAAATCTTTCCTCGTAAAGGTAAGATGGCTTGAAAATTACGGTCTCTTCCTTGTTTTGCAGTTCCACCAGCCGAATCTCCCTCAACCAAAAATACTTCGCATACAGCGGGATCTTGTTCAGAACAATCCGAAAGTTTCCCCGGAAGACCACCACCACTCATTACGGTTTTACGCTGTACCATTTCACGAGCCTTACGGGCTGCATGACGGGCTTGAGCAGCTAAAATTACTTTTTGAACAATGATTTTAGCATCGTTGGGGTGTTCTTCTAAATAGTTTTCCAACATTTCAGAAACTGCTTGAGAAACTGCAGAAGTTACATCTCTATTTCCTAATTTGGTTTTGGTTTGTCCTTCGAACTGAGGTTCTGCAACTTTCACGGAAATAATAGCGGTTAATCCTTCGCGGAAATCGTCACCACTGATCTCAAATTTTAATTTATCCAATAAACCGGAACCGTCTGCGTATTTCTTGAGCGTAGAGGTCAATCCTCTTCTAAAACCGGCAAGATGAGTTCCACCTTCGTGGGTGTTGATGTTGTTTACGTAAGAATGTAAATTTTCAGAATAAGACGTGTTATAAATCATGGCAACCTCAACGGGTGTACCGTTTTTCTCTCCTTCAATTGAAATTACATCTTGAATGATTGACTCCCGAGAGGAATCCAAAAAGCGGATGAATTCTTTGAGACCTTCTTTAGAATGGAAAACTTCACTGACAAATGCTCCTTTATCATCTTTATTTCTTCGGTCTTCGAGTTTGATGGTAATCCCCTTATTTAGATAAGAGAGTTCTCGCATTCTACTAGCCAAGGTGTCGTAATTGTATTCTAAAACTTGTTGGAATATCTGAGGATCTGGCTTAAAAGTAACCGTTGTACCCCTTTTATCAGTAGTTCCAATTTCTTTGACAGGAGCTACAGGCTTTCCTCTTTCGTATACCTGTTCATAGACTTTTCCGTCTAAGTAAACAGTAGCTGTTAAAACTTCAGAGAGTGCATTCACACAAGAAACTCCTACCCCATGTAAACCTCCAGAAACCTTATAGGAATCTTTATCAAATTTACCTCCAGCACCAATTTTAGTCATCACAACTTCCAAGGCAGAAACGCCTTCTTTTTTGTGCATACCAATTGGGATACCCCGTCCGTTATCCTCGGTGGTGATCGAATTATCTTCGTTAATGATCACAGAAATCGTGTCACAATGCCCCGCAAGGGCTTCATCAATAGAGTTATCGACTACTTCATAAACTAAGTGATGTAATCCTCGAACGCCTACATCTCCGATATACATTGACGGGCGCATTCTGACGTGTTCCATACCCTCTAGGGCCTGAATACTATCAGCTGAATATTGTTGTTTTTTAGGTTCTTCGCTCATTGTTTTTTTTAGTTGAGAATCCTGAGATTCAGAGTACTTTCAAATATACGAAAACAGCCTTGTTTCGACCAATAAAACCAACTTCAAACCCTTGAAGTTATTAACATTTTGTGTAAGAAAAGTGGGATTAATTAAAAACAAAAAACCCTTGAAAAGTCCAAGGGTTTTTAGGTGAGATTTTTCGCCCTATTAATAGGCTTCATCGTGAACCTGAGACACAGCTCTTCCACTCGGGTCATTCATATTTTTAAAGGCTTCATCCCACTCCAAAGCTATGGGAGTGCTGCAGGCTACAGAAGGCACCGAAGGCACACACAAAGCTGCTGTATCGCTCGGGTAATGCTCTTCAAAAATAGAACGATAGTAAAATTCTTCTTTGTTTTGAGGGGTTTGGATTGGAAATCTATGATGTGCGTTTTTCATTTGCTCATCGCTTACATTATCTTCTACTACCTCTTTCAAAGTGTCGATCCAGTCATATCCAACCCCATCAGAAAACTGTTCTTTTTGCCTCCAGGCTACACTTTCTGGCAAGTACTGCTCAAATGCCTTACGGATAACCCATTTTTCCATACGATCTGAGGTTATCATTTTATCAGATGGATTGATCCGCATTGCTACATCCATAAATTCTTTGTCCAGAAAAGGAACACGCCCTTCTATACCCCAGGCTGCTAAAGATTTATTTGCACGCAGGCAGTCGTATTGGTGAAGCTTATCTAATTTTCTAACCGTTTCTTCATGGAAATCTTTTGGAGTGGGCGCCTTATGGAAATATAAATACCCTCCAAACAACTCATCAGCTCCTTCTCCCGAAAGCACCATTTTAATTCCCAAAGCTTTTATCGCTCGAGCCAACAAATACATGGGTGTAGATGCTCTTATCGTAGTAATATCGTAGGTTTCTAAATGATATACGACATCGCGTATCGCATCTAAACCTTCCTGAATTGTGAATTTCACCTCGTGATGTACGGTGTCAATATGCTCAGCTACTTTAGCAGCAGCTGCCAAATCAGGAGATCCTTCGAGTCCAACCGCAAAAGAATGCAATTGTGGCCACCATGCTGCCTGATCATCATCTGCTTCAATGCGCTTAGCTGCGTATAGTTTTGCCAAAGCCGAAGTTACTGAAGAATCCAAGCCTCCTGACAGTAAAACCCCATAAGGAACATCACTCATCAACTGACGGCGAACTGCGGCCGCTAGAGAATCGTGTAAATCATCAATACTTGTTTCGTTATCTTTTACAGCATCAAATTCCATCCAATCTCTAGAATACCAATGCACGGGAGCTTTTGTCTCACTAGTCATGTAGTGTCCAGGAGGAAATAATTCGATTTTAGTACAAACCCCTTCTAATGCCTTCAATTCGGAAGCAACATAGAAGGTACCGTTTTGATCCCAGCCCATATACAACGGAATAATTCCCATATGATCGCGGGCAATAAAGTATTCATCTTTAAGTGTATCGTATAAAGCGAAACCAAAAATACCATTCATCTCATCAATGAAATTGGGTCCTTTCTCTTGATAAAGTGCTAAAATAATCTCACAATCCGATGCTGTTTGAAAGTCATACTTCCCTTCTAGTTGTGCACGCAATTCTTTGTGATTGTATATCTCGCCATTGGCAGCAAGTACAAAGCGTCCGTCGGAACTAAGTAGGGGCTGTTTTCCCGAAGTTGGATCTACAATTGCCAAACGCTCATGCGCCATAACGGTATTATCATTTGAAAAAACGCCACTCCAATCCGGACCTCGATGCCGAATACTTTTGGACATATCCAATACCTGTGAACGTAATTTATCTGAAGATTGTTTCAATTCGAAAGCGCAAACTATACCACACATAATTATTATTTTTAAGCAAATATAGCTTTAAAATAATTTTAATAAACTTAAATAGCTTGTTTGATTTAAATTATAAACAAAAAATAGAAAATTAGTATAATATTTTAAAAAAATAGAGTTGGTTTCACTCAAAATAACAAACAATCTTAATCCCTACAACTAATTGGATGCACGATAAACCATGTCTCCATTAACAATTGTGGCAATAACTTCGACCTGGGGTACTTTGTGAATATCAAGATTCATAATATCCTGTTTTAAGATTACCATGTCTGCATATTTTCCTACTTCAATGCTGCCTTTAATTTCTTCTTCAAAATTAGCATATGCTGCCCATAGGGTCATCCCCTTTAAAGCTTCCATTCGAGAAAGTGCATCACCCATCTGAAATCCACCCTCAGGGAGTTGTTCCTTCGTAGTTCGTGCTACTGCAGCGTAAAACGTTTTTAGAGGACTAACATGCTCCACTGGGAAATCTGTTCCTAGTGCAACCTTACCAGACCAATCGAGTAGGCTCTTGTATGCATAGGCGCCTTGCATTCGTTCTTCCCCTAGACGTTCATCCGCCCAAAACATATCACTGGTGGCATGAGTAGGCTGAATTGAAGGGATTATCTTACTTCCAAAAAACTCACGGTCTTCTGGAGAAACAATTTGCGCATGCTCAATTCTCCAGCGAGGATCAGCATCTATTGTCAATGCTTTTTTATAGGCGCTCAATACTTCATAGTTTGCCGCATCTCCTATGGCGTGGGTATTCATCTGAAAGCCTTTTTTTGCCAATACATCTGCAAGTGCTTCAATTTGATCAACTGGAGTAACAAAGGATCCGTGATTTCCAGGAGCATCTGAATACTCTTTTTTCAAGGCCGCTCCTCTACTTCCAAGCGCACCATCCGCATATACTTTTACA
>DLQQ01000027.1:0-1087 GCA_002477625.1 Candidatus Arcticimaribacter sp. UBA7428 | reverse complement strand
GGTATTGCTAATCATCCCATAAACTCGGATATCTAAAACGCCCTCTTGATGTAAACGCTCGATTAACTCTAGCTGCTCTCGGTCAAGACCAGCATCATCGACAGTGGTTAAACCGTTTTGAAATGCAATGTCTTGAGCTGCTAATAAAGCGGTGGTTTGTTGTTTTTTCGTCGGCTTAGGTAGTGCTGCATAAACCAAATCCATCGCGTTATCTATCAACACACCTGTCAATTGGCCTTCTGAGCGAACGTATACGCCTCCATCCACCGTTGTAGTTGAGTCAATACCTGCCAAATCTAATGTTGCTTGATTCACCAAAAGTGCATGTCCATCGACGCGCTTTAAGGCGATTAATTGATTTGGAAAACGCTGGTCTAATATGTCTTTTGTGGGGTACTCTTTTACTTCCCAGGTGTTTTGATCCCAACCTTGACCTAAAACAGGGATACCGGGATGTGTTTCTACATATTGGGCTACCTTATCTACCACCTCTTCGAAACTCTTTGTACCGCTTAAGTCCAATTGCTCTTGCAGTAATCCGAAATTATAAAAATGACAATGGGCGTCAATAAACCCTGGATATACGGGAAATCCATTAAGGTCGACTACACTTCTAGCGTTGTATTGATTCAATAAATCTTGACCACCTACAGCTATAAACTTTCCATCTTTAACAACTACTGCGGTTGCAGTATCGAAGCTATTGTTTACCGTATATATTGATGCATTATGAATGATCAAATCCGCATCATACGAGCTGCAAGAAATGAATAAAAGAAAACAAAAAATAAGGGAAAAAGGAGTTCTCATTTGTAATGATTTTAATAAATAAAAACAAATGTAAGCTAAAATGACAGTAACTAGTAGAAGGCAGTTTTATATATTCTCAAACAATTCTTTGATATCGACATTCAAAGCGATTGCTACTTTGTATAAAGTTTTAATTGTTGGGTTCGTTCTTCCAGCTTCAATACGCTGCAGAGCACTTTCTTCCATACCAGCGGAAGATGCCAGGGCAGCTTGAGTTAATTTAAGCTGTTTACGCAATACGCAAATTCGTTTACCAACAATTTCTTGAGGCCTATCT
>DLQQ01000070.1:21839-47249 GCA_002477625.1 Candidatus Arcticimaribacter sp. UBA7428 | reverse complement strand
ACTTTGATACCATAGCGTGCGTTTGAAAACTGTTTGAACTTAGAGTGTAAACCGAACCAATACGATGCTCAGTATTCCGGCTACAATAAGAGCTTTTAATAAATTATGCAGCCAAAGATACGTCTTTTGAGCCGGGGATCTCCATAAGATCAAAGCGATGAGTAATAAAAAAGGAATTGTGATTACAAAGTAGTACCACATACTATTCAAAACCTCTTTCTGATCCAAAAGTAAAGCAATTGGAATGAACGTAAGTAGTACTAAAAAGGACAATAATATCTTTGTAGTTCGTTCTCCAAAAACAACAGCAATGGTTTTGTAGCCTCGAACCCAATCCCCCTTAAAGTTTTCTAAATCCTTGATGAGGTCCCGAATCAAGACAATTAAAAACAAAAAACTAGCGTGATAAAAAACAAGGCTAGAGAAGTTTTTAAAATAGAGTGTAATCGCGAAAAAAGGGATGACCGCCAACACAACGGCAAAAACATTACTTGCCCAAAAATGTTTTTTAAGCAAATGACTATAGAGCCAGATTCCAAAAATATAGGCTAGAAAAAAAGGAACCGTGCGCATAGAAACTAAGGCCGATAAAATCAGAGTAAGTGCATTTAGCACAGCATAACAAAAAAGCTGAAAAGAAGCTGGAACTCGGTGTTCTAATAGATATTTATGCGGACGATTGATTTGGTCCTTCTCCGCATCATAAAAATTATTGATCAAGTAACCTCCCGCTACAGCGGCGGAGGTAGCAAGAACCAACATCAGCAGTTTGGAGTCAAAAAGGATGTGCCTCCAGTTGCTGTGTGGTGCAAAAATATACCGTGCACTGAGATATTGTGCTACAATAATAGTAGTTAGCGTATAGCCACGAACTGAAGCAAATAATGCTAAAATTTGAATTCCAAAGCTGTTGATATGTTGTTTTTTGAAAAGCATGGCTTTTCTAGAAATTATAGACTACTTCTATTCGATGCCCTTGCAATGCTTTCTGCGCTTTTTCAAAATCCTGAGCAAACCCTAGGATATATCCGCCGCCGCCAGATCCACACAATTTAAGATAGTAATCATTCGATTCAATTCCTTGTTTCCACAATGCCCGGAATTCTTCCGGAATCATGGGTTCAAAATTATGAAGTACTAAATTCGATAATTGCTTAATGTTTGAAAAAAGAGAAATTATATTGCCTTTTAAAAAGTCATCAACACAAGCATCTGTATAATTAATGAACTGATCTTTCATCATTTTGCGAAAGGGTTCTTGCTTCATGTTCTCCATAAAAATGGAAACCATTGGAGCAGTTTCTCCAACAATACCGCTATCCAATAAAAAAACAGCACCCTTACCTTCTGGGTTTTGAGATGGAATCCCCGTTGGTTCAATATGATATTGTGAATTGATTAAAATAGGTAAACTCAAATAGCTGTTCAATGGATCAAGGCCCGAAGATTTTCCATGGAAAAAAGATTCCATTGCCGCAAAAACAGTCTTGAGGTGTTGTAACTTTTCTTTGGTTAAATTCTCTAAAACGGTAATCTTATCCAATGCATACTGATCGTAAATTGATGCTACCAGCGCACCACTACTACCAATACCATAGCCCTGCGGTATGCTGCTGTCAAAATACATATTGTTTTTTAAGTCAGATTCAAGACGGATCCAGTCGAACGAAACAATGGTTTCGGGAAGCGTCTTTAAATATGCGCAAAAAGCAATGAGTTTTTGGTGGGAATCTAAGGTCTCTGGATCGTTGGATGTTTTTAGAGCGCCTCTATAAAAATTATAGGGAATGGATAATCCTTTGGAATCTTTGATGATTCCATATTCTCCGAAGAGTAAAATTTTAGCGTAGAACAAAGGACCTTTCATGTGACTTCAAAGTTATAGTTTTTTGGCGCCATTACCAATTTGATCTTCAATGAATTGATTCTTTTGACAGTAGCCAGCCAATTCTTCTTTTATAAATTTAAGAACCGTACTTTTTTCTGACTTCGGATAAAGCAAATGAACATTGGCACCCGCATCGAGTGTAAAGCACAAGGATGACTGCGTTTCTTCTCGATAAGCCCAAACTTTATTTAAAACTTGCAAGGTGTTGGGGTGCATAAGAATAAAATAGGGCTTTGATGCCATCATCAAGGCGTGAAGAGTCAAAGCCTCTGACTCCACTAAGGCAATAAAGGCCGGAAGGTCTCCCGTTGCTAAAATTGTTTTTAGGTCTTTGATGTTTGTCCGCGCTTGCTCAAATCGAGTTGCTGCATAAGGATGATTCTTCATCAAGTTATGACCAAGCGTACTGCTGACCTTTTTTTGACCTTTGTCGATTAACAAAATAGTATCCTGATAATCCCAAAAAACAGGGTGCAACTCAGAAGACAAAGGTGTTCCATACAAGTCCGAACTCCCTTCGATCACATCCGAAACTCCCCAACTCACCATTGGTCCTTGGATACTGCGTGCTGCACTTCCAGATCCTAAGCGCGCTAAAAAAGAAGCTTTCTTTAAAAAATAAGCCTCAGACATTGTTGGGTTTCCTGCTTTTTCAATGGACATGATTCCGAGTGCGAGTGCACTCATACCAGAAGCAGATGAGGCAATTCCACTACTATGAGGAAATGAATTACTACTTTCGATAGTAAGGTGATGATTTTTTACAAAGGGCACATAAGGTGCTATTCGTTCTAGAAAAACTTCAATCTTAGGATGAAAACTCGGAGTAGGTTCTCCTTCAAAAGTAAAGTCGAAAGAAAATTTAGATGACTGATTTTCTTTGGGCTTATATGCTACTAAAGTTTGCGTAACACATTGTGACAAAGTGAAACTTAAGGAAGGATTTTGTGGATATTGAGCTCCAAATTTACCCCAATACTTTACTAAAGCAATATTGCTTGGCGCTTCCCATTTAGAAGAACCAGAAGCTACTAATTCACTTTTTTGAATAAAATCTTTCTCACTGTCCATAGGGTACAAAGATAATGGATTCGTACATGACAAGAAAGCGATTTGCCATTCGGAATTTCGTATCTTAGTTTTTGATTTTATTTTTATGAAAACCAAAAACCAAAAAAGAGTTGCCATCCTTTTTTCCATAGTCGTCTGCTTGATTATTGGCGGGATCGCTGGAAACGTCACACAATCGGCTATTCCAGTTTGGTATTCAAACCTCAACAAACCTTTCTTTACTCCGCCAAACTGGCTTTTTGGTCCCGTATGGACGCTTTTATACATTCTTATGGGCTGGTCTGCAGGATGGATTTGGTCCTTTGGAAGTCACCACAAATGGGTAAAAACAGCACTGTATCACTTCGGATCTCAGCTGACTTTAAACGCAATGTGGTCCTTAGTTTTTTTTGGTTTAAAAAATATTCTCGGTGGCCTCATTATCATTCTAGTTCTGCTCATCTTAGTGTTTTTAACCATCAAATGGTTTAAAGTTGTTAACAAAAATGCAGCTTATTTACTCTATCCCTATTTTGGCTGGTTGCTGTATGCCACAGCACTGAATATGGGGGTTTTTGTCTTAAACTAATTTTAATTTATTCACTAGTTGTTAGGGTTACCCAAAAGCGTAGGTTGTTGAAAAGTAAGCTTTTAGAGTGTCATTTGAGAATGTATCTTTAAAGAGTATAACCTTAAATCATTCTTAATTATGTTTTCAAGATCAAATGTATTGGGAACCCTTTCGGGTTTTGTTATTCTATTTTTTCTTGGCTATTTATATTATGATATTCTTGCCAATGACTTTATGAAGGAAGCCAGCAATCAGGCAATTTCAAAAATACCTGCAGATATGTTCTATTTAAGCTTAGGGTTACTCATTCAAGCTTTTAGCATGTCTACCCTTTACCAAAAACTGACAGGAAAAGATGCTAATCTTAGTTCTGGATTTAAATTTGGCGCATGGATAGGCGTCCTCGTTGGATTCGGAATGGGATTTGTTTGGTACGGCACTGCAGACATTTACACCCTTAATGGGCATCTGGTAGACGCAGTTTGGTCAGTAGTATTTTACGGAATAGTTGGTGCCGCAATTGGATGGACGCAACAAAAAATGAATTAAGCCTCTTTATCGAATTCTTTCTGGAAAATCTGTTATTAGAGCATCGACGCCCATGGTAATCATTCGCTCAATATCTTCAGGTTCGTTTACAGTCCAAGGATAAACCATAAAGCCTGCCTCATGTATTTTTTCAATATTTACATGGGTTAGGCTTTTGAAGTCTGGATTGATCGCAAATGCATCTAATCGTTTTGCGACAGGAATTGCATCGATTGGATCATCTTCTGTCAACACAGCGATTGCAACTTTTTTATTTACGCTATAAAATTGGTCCAATTCATTCCAATCGAAAGAAGAAATGAAAACATTCTTTGCTTCCCAATTTGAAGTTTTAAAATAGTGCTCGATCAGCTCAGAGGTTAAAACGGCAGTTTGTGATCCTTTGAGTTCAATATTCAATTGAATTTTTCCGTCTATAAGGTCCATTACCTCTGTCAACGTAGGAATGGGTTCTTTTCCCAAAACACGGAATTGTTTTATTGAATCCAAAGACATTTGCACAATATAACCCGTACCGTTGGTAAGTACGTCTATGGTCTTGTCGTGAAAAACGACCAATTCGCCTGTAGCGCATCGGAAGATGTCAATCTCAACTCCATCGACACCGAGTTCCATTGCTTTGCTGATTGAGGCTAGCGTGTTTTCTGCAACATGACCACGTGCCCCTCGATGCCCAAAAACCAGTATCTTAGCATCTGGGGCTTGACATGAAGAAAGAAAAAGTGTCATTAGCAGGAGTTTTATAAGGTTTTGCATCAAAATACTTATTTAGTTAAAATCCAAAATTCCCAGGGTCGCATTCGATGTTCATAGGTGTCCGAAAGAATTTTTGTTTTTCCGTCTTCAAATCGATTTTTGTCATTGGAGATAACTCACTCACCACAGGAGCAGAAGGATTGTCGCAAGCGACAAATAGAATCGTAAACAAAATAAAAAATATGCTTTTCATTTTAAGAGATTTTGACTCAAGATAAACTAAATCCTAGAAAAACGTATCAGTTGATGAAGTTATCAGCTACTCCTGTGGAGCAAGTTGCACTTTCAAGCCCTCCAAATCTGCAGCTATATGGATTTGACAGCCCAAGCGGCTGTTTTCTTGAACGTGAAATGCTTCGGATAACATTGCCTCTTCATCCTCCGACTTTTCAGGGAGAATAGAATCGGAAAGCACATAGCATTGACATGAAGCACACATTGCCATGCCGCCGCAGGTTCCTTCAACTGGAAGCTCATATGCTTTACAAACCTCCATTAGGTTCATTGCCATATCTGTTGGGGCTTCAACCTCATGGGTTTGCCCTTCTCTATCGATGATACTAATCTTTATATCCTGACTCACACTATTCTTTTACAATTACGCTTCTATGTTAACGACTTCTTCAATTTGGGGAACATGTTTTTTAATTGTCATTTCAACTCCCGACTTCAGTGTCATCTGATTTACTGAACAACCTACACAAGCCCCTTGCAACTGCACGCTTACAATCCGATCGTCTTCAATGGAAACCAATGAAATATCGCCACCGTCAGCAGCTAAAAAAGGGCGAATTTCGGCTAGTGCAATAAGTACTTTTTCTTTAATTTCAGTAGATTCCATAGCTTATTTTTTTACGGCTGAACAGCCAGACATTGTTGTTATTTTTACTACCTGAGTTGGGGGTAATGTTTTGTTTCGATCGACAACTTGAGCAACCATGTTCTGAGTGATCAAATGAATTGCATCGGCTACGGCACTATCTTCTTGAAGTGCTGCAGGTCTTCCTACATCTCCAGCCTCACGAACACTTTGTACCAAAGGAATTTCACCTAAAAAAGGAACTTGAGTATCTTCTGCTAAGTTCTTTGCACCTTCTTTTCCGAAGATATAATACTTATTGTCAGGCAACTCTTTTGGAGTGAAATAGGACATATTCTCTACAATTCCTAAAACTGGAACTTGAATGCTTTCTTGTTGAAACATAGCGATACCTTTTCTGGCGTCGGCTAGGGCTACATTTTGTGGCGTACTAACAACTACGGCTCCACTGATTGGAAGTGATTGAACAATACTCAAGTGAATATCGCCAGTACCCGGAGGCAGGTCAATCAATAAAAAATCGAGTGTTCCCCAGGCTGCATCAAAAATCATTTGATTGAGCGCTTTGGATGCCATAGGGCCACGCCAGATAACAGCCTGGTTGGGTTCTGTGAAAAAACCTATGGATAGTACTTTAACACCGTAATTTTCAATCGGCTCCATTTTTGATTTCCCATCAACGTTTATAGAAAGGGGTCGCGCGCCCTCCATATCCATCATTGTTGGAATTGAAGGTCCGTAAATATCCGCATCTAAAATTCCAACCTGAAATCCCATTTGAGATAAAGTAACTGCAATATTAGAGGTCACAGTAGATTTACCCACACCACCTTTTCCAGAAGAAATCGCAACAATTGAACTGATTCCATTGATTGGTTGTCCTTTAATTGGAGCATCTGCTTTAGGGGGAGCTTCAACCGTTATGTTGATTGTTATTTTTGCTTTTTTATATACCTGAGCGTGGATGCTTTTTAAAATCTCAACCTCAACTTTTTTACGGGCTTGAAGGCTCGGATTTTTAAGCACAAGATCGATAACAACTTCATCTCCAAAAACATTGATGTTTTTGAGAGCTCCACTTGCTACTAGGTTTTGTCCCTCTCCTGGAGCGCTAAGTCCTTCGAGAACTTCTCGTACTGCCTGTTTTGATATATTCATTTAGGTTTCCCTTTTTTATATTGATTCTAAATTACAAATATACTGTTCTAATCTGAGATGATGAAGGTTTCTAAATCTTATGTTAGCGGTGGTAAATGGTCTGCAGGATTCCATAAGCATTGATCGAAATGGAGTATTTTATTTTCTTTAACCCCAATCCCTTCGCTTTCCAATAATTGTTGCATCAAATTAGTTCCTTCGAAATGTTGTTTTCCTGTCAGCAACCCCAATCTATTGACAACTCGATGCGCTGGAACATCTTCCTTTATGTGCGAAGCATTCATGGCCCAACCTACCATACGAGCACTTTGAGGAGAGCCCAAGTAACGTGCTATTAAACCATAGGAGCAAACACGACCGTGGGGAATCTTGCGAACCACCTCGTATACACGTTCAAAGAAATTAAGCTCCGTAGCGGCCATTATCAGGGAAGGTTAAATTTCAAGTAGGTGATCGGTTTCTTTTGTTCCAAGTATATACTTTCGTAATAGGTTTGGATAGCAGTCGCCTCCTTTGGCGCATAGGCGTTGGTGTATAAATCGTGGTGGGCGTATGCAACTTCAATACCCATGCCCTCCAATAAGCCCAGCGTATACCCATGCATATATTCACTATCTGTTTTTAGATGGATATATCCTTCTGGCTTGAGAATGGTTTTGTATTTGGCTAAAAACTGTGGGTTGGTTAAACGGTGCTTTGTTCTCTTAAATTTTATTTGTGGATCAGGAAAAGTAATCCAAATTTCATCGATCTCATTCTCAGTAAACAAATCCGTAACCAATTCAATTTGTGCACGAATAAAAGCAACGTTTGTAAGCTCAAGTTCCAATGATTCTTTGGCACCCGCCCAAAAACGAGCCCCTTTCAAATCAATACCAATAAAATTTTTACTTGGATGTTCTTGTGCTAAGTAAACCGTATACTCTCCTTTTCCACAGCCTAACTCCAAGACAATGGGGTTGTCGTTTTTAAAAAAATCTTTATTCCAATTTCCTTTTAGAGTAAACTTCTTTTCAACCAGTTCCTCCCGAGTTGGTTGAATCACATTCTTAAACGTTAAGTTTTGATTGAATCGCTTTAATTTATTTTTACTGCCCAAGGTGTGTTTATTTTGGGTATAAAAATAAGTAATCTATACGAATTATAGCGGGCTATTTATTTTGTTTTAGTAAGTGAAAAAGAAAACTCAGACCCAACTCCAAAAGTACTTTGTACATAGATTTTTTCTTGATGGGCTTCAATCAAATGCTTCACAATTGCAAGACCCAATCCAGAGCCTCCCTCGTCTCTATTCCGAGCCTTGTCTACGCGATAAAAACGTTCAAACAAGCGAGGAATGTGTTCTTCTTCAATTCCTCTTCCATTATCAATAATACGGACCAATATTTTTTGTTTACTTAAAACACCTATTGAAACTTCAGTTGTTCCTCCAGAAACCCCGTATTTCAAAGAATTAATAACGAGGTTTGTAATTACTTGTGATATTCTTTTTCGATCGGCTAACACCCACAACTCATCTAAGTCTATCGGCTTATCAAAAAGTAGTGTGATGTTTTTTTCTTGCGCTCTAATTTCCAAAAGCCCTATAACTTCCTCAATCAAAGCATATAGATTGAAACATTCCGTTTCGATCGAAGAAATTCCAGCTTCGAATTTGGTGATTAAATCCAGATCCGTGACAATATGATTCAAGCGATCGACCCCTTGTGCTGCTTTTCGCAAGTATTTCTTTCGAAGCGCTTCATCTTCTGCTGCTCCATCTGCTAGGGTAAGAATATAACTTTCGACAGTAAAAAGGGGTGTTTTCAATTCATGAGCGAGGTTTCCAATAAATTCTTTTCTATAGTTCTCTTTTCCTTTGAGCAATTCGATTTCTAACTTACTCTCTTCGGCAAACTCTTGAATACTCTTTGTTAGCGATTGTGCATCTCGCTTCAATAATTCTTTACTTAGAGGAATTCCATCGGAGTAGAACGCATCGTATAGTGCTTTAACTTTTGAAAAAATATAATATTCGTTCTGGTATTGTATTAGGAAAAAACTAAACGAAAAAAACAAGAAAAAGCCACCCAATAGGATCAAAATCGGATATTCTGATTTGAACGTGAAGCCCTCAGAAAGATAGAGCAACCCACCAATGAGTAGCGCTCCAAATAGATTAATGAAGAGCGTAATAAAAAAAGCGGTCTTAAACCTTTTGAAGAAGTGTATCAATTGTTTTCGTTAATGACAAATTTGTATCCTACGCCTTTAATTGTTTTGAAATAAGCATTACCCATTTTCTCACGCAACTTTCGGATGTGAACATCAATAGTTCGGTCTCCTACGACAACATCATTTCCCCAGACGGCTTCCATGATTTTCTCCCGTTTAAAAACTTTATCTGGCTGTGAAGCTAACAAACGAAGCAGCTCAAATTCTTTTCTTGGGAAAGACATCTTCTCCCCTTTCAAAACAACCTTATATTCGTCTATATTGATCGTCAAGTCGCCTTGTATAATCTCCGAATTGGTTTCATTTTTAGTGAAGCGACGCAACAAAGCACTTACTTTTGAATTCAGCACTTTAGGTTTTATAGGCTTGTTTACATAATCATCGGCGCCTACATCAAAGGCTGCTAAATGAGAATAGTCTTCGGATCGTGCAGAAAGAAACATGATGATTGTATCTTCAAAACGAGAATCTTTTCTGATATTTTCACAGGCTTCAATACCATCCATCACAGGCATCATGATATCTAAAATAATCAAATGTGGGATTATTTTACCCGCCTGGACCAAGGCTTCTTTTCCATTAGCTGCTGAAAAAACCTGATACCCCTCTTTGCTTAGATTATAGGTCAAGATTTCAATTATATCAGGTTCGTCGTCGACTAATAAAATTTTAATACTACTCTTTTCCATGTTTGATTGATGGCGTTAATGAATCTTACAATTACTAAACCTATGATCCATCAAATTTAAGGATAAAAACAACTGCTTTCAACTTCTTAATAATTTGTTCACATTGGAAATAAACCCTGTCTTTATGCGCTATAAAATCAATAACTTTGCGATCATGAAAGAAAGGGTCATTAATTTCTGGGAAATCGAATCAAATGCTGATTTTGAATTGTGTGCTAGACAAACATTTCACCATCAATATGAGCATAATTCAGTTTACCGATCCTACTGTGATTTAATTCACTTCAACCCCGCTGATCTAAAATCCATAAAAGACATTCCCTTCCTCCCCATCCGTTTTTTCAAATCCCATGATGTTAAAAGTTTTTCGGAGCCAGAGGCCATAATATTTACCTCAAGTGGAACAACAGGTACTGAGACTTCTAAGCACTACCTCAAGGAGCTTGACGGCTATGAGAAAAGTTTTACCAAGGCATTTAACTACTTTTATGGTGATCCAAAAGAAATGGTGATCCTAGCCTTACTTCCTTCCTATCTTGAGCGCCAAGGCTCGTCGTTAATTTATATGGCTGATCGTTTAATCCAAGACAGTTGTCATCCTAAAAGTGGTTTTTACCTTGACAATTTAGAGGAATTGAAAACGGTTATTGAAGCCTTAGAAGCTGCACAACAACCAACACTTTTATTGGGAGTAAGTTTTGCGCTACTCGACCTAATTGAGCACTACCGTTTTAATCTAAAGTACACCCTAGTCATGGAAACGGGAGGAATGAAAGGGAGACGGAAAGAGCTGATCCGTGAAGACTTGCACCAGCAACTTGCAGCTGGTTTTGGAGTAGAACACATTCATTCTGAGTATGGTATGACCGAACTTTTGTCTCAAGCTTACTCCAAAGGAGCAGGCCTTTTTAGCTGTCCGCCTTGGATGCAGGTTTTTACAAGAGACACTACCGATCCCTTCACTAGCCTAATAGAGGGAATGATGGGAAGCCTCAATATTATGGATTTGGCCAACCGTGAATCTTGTTCTTTTATAGCGACACAAGACTTGGGTCGCCTTCATCCAAAAAACCAATTTGAGGTTTTAGGAAGAGTAGATCAGTCCGATATTCGTGGATGCAACCTCTTGGTTTACTAAACGAAATTTAAAATGAAATAGGTTTTTTTTCCGCGTTGAAGTAGAACATAACGCTCGTTAATTAAATCTTGACTCGTTATTTTATAGGTTTCCTGAACTTTGGCTTTATTCACCGAGATTGAATTTTCTTTGAGTGCACGTCGTGCTTCTCCGTTGGATTTCAAAAACTGACTTTCAGCTGCTAAAGCTGCAATAATATCGACACCTTCTTCAAGACTATCTAGGGTAAGTTCTGCCTGCGGAACACCTTCAAAAACATCTAAAAAAGTAGCACCATCCAAACTCTTCAAATCCTCTGAAGTAGATTTTCCAAATAAAATCTGAGATGCTTTTTGGGCATTATTCAAATCTTCTTGAGAATGCACCAATAATGTCACTTCGTTTGCTATCCGATTTTGCAATACGCGCAGGTGAGGTGCTTGGTTGTGTTCTTCAATTAAAGTACGGATTTCATCTTCACTTAAAAACGTAAAAATCTTGATGTAGCTCGCTGCATCTTCGTCAGAAGCATTCAGCCAATATTGATAAAATTTATAGGGAGAGGTACGGCTTTTGTCCAGCCAAATATTCCCACCTTCCGTTTTTCCAAATTTAGTACCATCAGCTTTCGTTATCAACGGACAGGTGATCGCATATGCTTTTCCACTTGCCTTTCGACGCACCAATTCGGTTCCTGTTGTGATGTTTCCCCATTGATCACTCCCACCCATTTGAAGGGTGCAGTCAAGGTTTTTATACAGGTGTAAAAAGTCATATCCCTGAAGTAATTGATAGGTAAATTCGGTAAAAGACATTCCAACTTGAGATTCAGAGCCTAAACGTTTCTTTACAGAATCTTTAGACATCATATAATTAACAGTAATGTGTTTTCCAATATCCCGGGAAAAGTCGATCAAAGAATAGTCTTTCATCCAATCCAAATTATTGACAAGTACTGCAGCATTATCATTTGAAGCATCAAAATCTAAAAAACGAGCCAACTGATTTTTAATCCCATTGATGTTTTTATCAAGCGTTTCTTCATTCAGCAAATTACGTTCGGCTGATTTCCCAGAGGGATCTCCAATCATTCCTGTAGCACCCCCTACCAAAGCAATTGGTCTATGGCCTGCTCGCTGAAAATGCATTAAAATCATAATCTGTACCAAACTCCCAATATGGAGCGAATCTGCGGTTGGATCAAAACCAATATAACCCGATGCCCTTTTTTCATTTAAATGATTCTCAGTTTCTGGCATTATATCGTGCAACATTCCACGCCATCTTAACTCTTCAACAAAAGGATTTTTCATTTTTAGGATCTTATTATTTTATCGGTCAATCCCTTTGGGAGAGCCGTATTTTATTTTTTTCAATACTTTGATGTATCATTTTACACAAAGATAGATTTCTCTGGGGTAACAAGAAAGACAAAAATAAAAAACAGTACTTTTGAGATATGATATTAGTCACAGGAGCTACCGGATTGGTAGGATCACATTTACTGTTAAAACTCCTTGAACAGGACCTGGTTATTGTGGCGCTCTATCGCTCAGAATCAAAAAAAAACCGCGCCCTTAAATTCTTAAAGGAACGGACAAAATCAGTAAAGATTGCAGAAATTATTTGGCGCAAAGGTGATGTTTGCAATCAACCGAGCTTGGCAATTGCCTTTGAGGGAATCACACATCTTTACCATTGTGCAGCTTTTATTTCATTCGCGTACTACAAACAAGAAACTTTAATGGAGGTAAATCAACAAGGGACAACCAATCTTGTTAATTTAGCCATTAAGCACCAGCTGAAAAAAATTGCCTACATCAGTTCAATTGCAGCATTGGGAAGCGATACCACTTCCGATTCAATTGACGAATCGACCCCTTGGAATGCCGATCAAGATCACACCCCATATGCCTACTCTAAATTTGGAGCCGAACTTGAAGTTTGGAGAGCCACGCAGGAGGGGGTTCCAGCGGTCATCGTTAATCCTGGAGTTATTTTGGGGAACGGAGTTCAAGGCAACCCCTTGGAATTACTCTGCAAGCAAGTAGACAAACACCTTCCTTTTTACCCAAAAGGTGCAACAGGATATGTAACCGTAGAGGACGTTGTCCAAGTACTTACAGACCTTATGGATTCTGAAACCAAAAACGAACGCTTTATTTTAGTAGCAGAAAATTGGAGTTATGAGCAGATGCTCCGGCGTATTGCATTAATTAGAAAAAAAAGACCGCCAAGAATTGCCCTTAGGAAATCTTGGCTTCAAGTTGCTTGGGGGCTCGAGGGAATTCTGTCTTTGTTTGGGAAAAGACGTTTTATGACGAAAGCACTAATCAGTAGCTTATGCGATGTAAAACATATTCAAGGAAATAGAATTCTTCAGGAAACTGCTTTTAGGTACAGTGGCATTGAGACATACCTAACTGATCATGCAATGAAAAAAGACTAATTGGTTTCTTTTTGTTTTTTTCTCTTAATGATGGTGTCTACACTATCCTCTGCCTTTTTTGACCTAATCTCAAGCTTGTCAAAAATCTTCTTCATCAGCTTCGGTTTCTGTGCATAGTAGGTCTGATTTTGGGCCAATTGAAGGCTATCAATACCATATTTCTCATAAATATATTGATCTGTAAAATACTCTTCATATGCTGGATCTACATAACTAGAGTTTTTAATTGCTTTCATCAACATCAGATCATAAAAAATATCTTCCATCATTTCGGGAGTAATTTTCTCCGCTGGTGGCTCAACTGGCGTGCTGCCGTCACAAGCTAAGCAGCAAATAATCAAGAAAAGGTAAATGTAGTTTCTCATGATTTATCTAGTAAAAGTTAAACGTTTTGCAGCCTTATGCTCTATAATCGATCCTTTGTCGTAGGCACAAGAACCGTTGACCCAAGTAGATTCTATTTTTGCATGAAACGTTTCTCCTTCAAAGGGAGACCATTGGCAGTGATACAGTAAGGATTCTTGTGTAACCGTTGTTGTTTCATTTAAATCCAATAAAACCAGATCAGCAAAATACCCTGTTCTAATATAACCTCTTTTTTCTATATCAAATAAAATAGCCGGATTGTGACAGGCTTTTTGGACGAGTTTTTCTAAAGAAATTTTACCTCTTTTAGCTGCAGTGAGCAAAGCCAAAAGCGCATGCTGTACTAAAGGTCCACCCGATGGAGCAGATGCGTATTTATTGTTTTTTTCTTCTAGCGTATGGGGTGCATGATCGGTAGCTAAAACGTCAATTCGATCGTCATTCAAAGCTGCCCAAAGCGCATCTTGATCTTCTAGGTGTTTTACAGCAGGATTCCATTTTATTCGAGTCCCATGCGTTTTATAATCTTCGGATGAAAACCAAAGGTGGTGAACACAAACCTCAGCCGTTATCTTCTTCTCGTATAGTGGAATATCATTTCTAAACAACTCTGTTTCAATAGCTGTAGACAAGTGAAATATATGTAAACGTGCACCCGTTTCTTTGGCTAGGGATACCGCTCTTGAAGAAGATAAATAACAAGCTTCATGGCTTCTTATGTCTGGATGTGCTTCTATTGGAATATCTTCTCCATACTTTTCTTGGTGAGCAGTAAAATTAGCTTTAACCGTTGGCTCATCTTCACAATGTACAGAAATAAGAAGATCCGTATTGGAAAAGATTTCTCTTAAAACGGCTTGATCGTCGACCAACATATTCCCAGTAGAAGATCCTAAGAACAACTTCAATCCAGCAACTTTTGTTTTGTCTAACTTTCGGATTTCGGCTATATTATCGTTGGTTCCTCCAAACATAAAAGAATAATTGGCAAGGGAAGTTTCCCCAGCACGCTTAAACTTATTTTCAAGGGCTTCTATATCGGTTGTTTGTGGGTTGGTGTTGGGCATTTCAATAAAGGAAGTAATCCCTCCAGCAACCGCAGCACGCGACTCGGAAGCTATCGTTGCTTTATGGGTTAGGCCCGGCTCTCTAAAATGCACCTGATCATCGATCAAACCCGGAATAAGGTGCTTACCAGTAGCGTCGATTATTTGATCCGCTTTGTAATCGAGATTAACACCAATTGCTTGAATGAATTGATCTACAATAAAAACATCTTGTACCTTTTGAGAACCTTCATTGATTAAGGTTGCGTTTTTTATTAAAATTGTGCTCATTGTTTACGCTTAAATAGTGATTGTATTCGGAGAAAAACGACACCATAAATGGCTTCCCAAATTATGGAACCATTCATTTTGGATTGTCCTTTGACCCTATTTAAAAAAATAATAGAGTATTCTTTCAGCTTGAATCCTTTCTTCCATGCCTTATATTTTAATTCGATTTGAAAAGCATAACCGACAAACTTAACAGCATCCAAATCTATCGCTCGTAAAACCGCTGCCTTATATCCAACAAAACCAGCTGTAGCATCTTTGACTGGCAGATTGGTAAAAAACTTGACGTAGTACGAAGCCGCCAAAGAAAGTAGAATCCTGCCCAGGGGCCAATTTACTACATTAATCCCGTCTACATAACGAGAGCCTATAACGACATCCACACCATCTAGAAGTTCAAGTTCCATTTTTGGGACGTCCTGTGGATTGTGTGAAAAATCTGCGTCCATCTCAAAAATAAATTGGTAATCAGCTGCCAAAGCCCAGCGAAAAGCGTGCAAATATGCCCGGCCTAAGCCCTCTTTTTGAGGTCGTGTTTCTAAAAAAAGTCTGTTGGGAAACTGCTTAAAAAGATTTGCAACCAAAGTACCTGTTCCGTCGGGTGACGAATCGTCTACGACTAGAACGTGATAATCTTCATTAATCGACAGTAGTTCACAGATAATAGCTTCTATATTATCTGCCTCATTATAGGTCGGAATTACGATGAGTGTATTTTTCATTTGAAAGGTTAAAAGTAGTAAATTAAAGGGGATCGACTCCAAAATTTAAGAATCCATTTGTAATTGGATTCTTGATGAAAACTATTATTTTTAACCCATGGAAGATTGGATTTCAAGAACGGAACTGCAGCGCGATTGGATCAGTCTTGTTTTCTTATTCAATTTTATTCTTTTGGCAGTACTGAGAAGTAAACACCCAAGACAATTCAAAACATTTATTCGCTTTATTGATCCAAAGCTTTACTTTAAGGTTTATGGAAAAGATGATTCCTTGATACAAAGTTTTACCGTTCTTGGAACTGTTTTTTTACTCATCAATCTTTGCCTTGGGGTTTTTTATTGCCTTACTTTTTTTGAATTTGGTTCTAGCTCTTTTTCATTTTTCAGTACACTACTAATACATATTGTTGGGATGATTCTTGTCCGATTTGTGTTCCTAAAAACATGTTGCAAACTACTGGAAATAGACGGGTTTTCAGAAATATTCATCTTCAAAACACTGAGTTATCAAATTCAGATTTCGATACTTTCATTCATTTTATTTCTTTTTTATGAATTCAGTTATCCAGCCCAAGAATTCTTACTTCTAATTATCATTGTAATTACTGGACTTTATCTTTTATCACAATTGTCTTTGTATCGAGAATATTGGAGTGTTTTTAAATACAATTTATTGTATTTAATTCTTTACCTTTGCACTTTCAAATTAGCTCCATGGATCCTACTTTATAGTACACTTAAGTAGAGCATTGACAAAAGCAACTTATGAAAGTAAAAACGATATTGGTTTCCCAGCCTGAACCTGCAAACGAGAACTCACCGTATACTCGCTTAAAAGATAAGCACAATCTTAAAATCGATTTCAGACCTTTTATACATGTAGAAGGTGTAGATGCCAAAGATGTGAGACGTCAAAAAATTGATTTTGCTGATTACTCTTGTGTTATCTTAACGAGCAGAAACTCTGTGGATCATTTTTTTAGATTAGCAGAAGAAATGCGTTTTAAAGTTTCTGATACAACAAAATATTTTTGCCAATCAGAAGCCGTAGCTTTTTACCTACAGAAATATGTTGTGTATAGAAAACGAAAAATCTATGTGGGTCAAAAAAGCTTAAATGACTTAGAGGCTGTTTTTAAGAAATTCAGTGATGAGAAGTTCTTATTACCATCTTCAGACATCTTAAAACCCGCTACTCCAGACTTCCTTGATGGCTTGGGTATCGATTGGACGCGCGCTCAATTGTACAAAACAGTTGTAAGCGACCTGTCTGACTTACGGGATGTTTCCTACGATGTGCTGGTATTCTTTAGTCCTTCTGGAATTGAATCCCTACTGCACAATTTCCCTGATTTTGAACAGAACAATACCAAAATAGCCGTTTACGGAAACACTACTGTGCAAGCTGCAGATGAAGCTAAGCTTCGAATAGACATCAAGGCTCCTTCTGACGAAACTCCTTCGATGACAATGGCCATTGAAAAGTATATTGCGTCAAATTCAAAGTAGCTTATTTCCTTAAAAAAGAAAGCATCAAGTACCCCCAGGCAGAAATCAATAAAAGTCCGCCCACTGGCGTAATTGGTCCTAAGAATTTAACCGGCCAACCGTGTAGCTCTTTTGTTGCTAAAAGAAAGATGCTTCCGCTGAAAAGCAAAATCCCAGCTAGAATTAATTTTACGAAAGTTGATTTAACGTTTGAGTCTAGAGCAGATAGGGTGTTGATTAGCAATATTGCAAAGCTGTGATAGATTAAAAACCGAACCCCAACTTCAAAACTACTCAGAGCATCTTGGCTTAAGCGGGATTTAAGGAAATGACTCCCTAAGGCTCCTAGACTGACTGCCAACATGAGTAATCCACTTGCTATTGCACTCGTTATTCGTGTATGAAATTCCATCCTCTATTTTTTTTTGATAAAGATAGTCGCACAAAAGCTTTTTCCCTAATAGCATTATTTAAATTAACAAAAAATTAAAAATGAATTGATTTGTTCAATCAAAATGATAATTTTGATGAAAAAATTAAATGAAAATTACAAATCAGGAAGTGAAAGTTGATGGAATCGACAAGATTCTTTTGAATGGTTTAATACAAAATGCACGTGTTTCTATTGTCGAATTATCCAAGAAAGCAGGTATTTCGGGTGCCGCTGTTCATCAACGATTAAAAAAACTTGAAAACTCCTCTTTGATCAGCGGGTCTCAAATCAACATAAATCCAAAAATACTGGGATACAATACCCTAGCATTTATTGGTGTTTTTTTAGATAAAGCGGTCAGTAATCCAGAGGCTGTAGCTCAGCTTAAAAAAATTCCTGAGGTTACAGAATGTCACTATACTACGGGCAATTGGAGTATACTCATTAAAATTTTGTGTAAAGACAATGAACATCTGATGAACCTACTAAATACAAAAATTCAAACGATTAGTGGGGTATCGAGAACGGAAACCTTCATTTCATTAAACCAACAAATTAACAGGCAAATTGCACTTTAACTAGTCGCGACTATTACCCATTACTCGAAACAAGAGATACAAGAGGGTTGCCAAAGAAGCTAAAGCAGCCACTACGTAGGTTCGAGCAGCCCATTTGAGTGCATCGGTTGCACCTTCGAGTTCTTGCTGACTTACCATATTCTTTCGCTTCAACCAGGCCAGAGCTCGGTTGCTGGCATCGTATTCAACTGGAAGGGTTATAAAACTAAACAAGGTACCTAGACCGTAAAATCCAACTCCTATTAAAGCTATGGTTTGTCCAAAGGCGAGGGTTTGAGATGCGATCAATCCACCAAAGATGATGTACATCGAGAAATTAGAGGCAACACTTACCATAGGCACCAAAGTGGATCGCAACTGCAACCACTCATAACCTATTGCGTGCTGAACTGCATGACCGCATTCGTGAGCAGCTACCGCAGCTGCAGAAGCATTTCGCTGCAGATAAACGCCTTCACTGAGGTTTACTGTTTTGGTTCTAGGATTATAGTGATCAGTCAACATCCCAGGTGTTGAAACAACTTTAACATCTCGAATGCCGTGGTCAGACAACATTTGCTCAGCGATTTCTTTTCCAGTTAGGCCGTTTCTGAGAGTAATTTTAGAATAGTGCTTGAATTTCTTTTTAAGCGTATTCCCTACCCACCAACTAGCAACTGCAATTACAATAATTAAAAGAAGATAAGAACCCATAATATTTGATTTCTGATTTGGTTAAAATTTAATCTTTGTTTTTGTTTTTGTTTTTAAAAATAAGAACTAAAATCATGAGTTGCAAAAAACCCGTAACCGTATTTGCAATCATAATGGACATACTCTCAATTATATAACCGTAAACCCCCCATAGAAAAACTCCAAGAAGCATTACAAGGTACATTGATACAGAAACACCCATAGTAGATTTTGATTTCCAAACTTTAAGTACCTGTGGAACAAAGGCAGAGGTTGTTAAAATCGCTGCAATAAAACCAATAATTTCAACATCCATTAGCCTACAATATTAATTATTTTGCCCGTAACAACGATTACCTTTTTAGGAGTTCTTCCTTGTAATTGTTGTTGTGTGCGATCATCATTCATGATTATTTCTTCGATTTCTTTGGGCTTTAATTCCAAAGAAAGTTCAATCGTAAAACGCATTTTTCCGTTAAAAGAAACGGGGTAGTTCTTAGAAGATTCTATGAGATAAGAAGGCTCATGAATTGGAAAGGCTACCGTACTAATACTAGAATCGTAACCTAATAGTTCCCATAATTCTTCAGCAGTGTGGGATGCAAATGGTGCCAGCAAAATCGCAAGCGGCTCCAATACATCTCTTTCATTACACTTTTGAACGGTCAATTCATTTATACAGATCATAAAAGAACTGATACAGGTGTTGAATGAAAAGTTTTCAATGTCTTCTGTCACCTTTTTAATGGTTTGATGTAAGCTTTTTAAAGACTCTTTAGAAGCTTTTTTATCACTTACAGAAAAGGTTTCATTGGGGTGATACAACCTCCATAACTTTTTCAAAAAAGAATATACACCCGAAATACCTGCTGTGTTCCATGGTTTAGCTTGTTCTAAAGGTCCTAAGAACATCTCATACATCCGCAATGTGTCTGCGCCATATTGCTCACAAATTTGATCTGGGTTTACTACGTTGTATTTGGATTTAGACATTTTCTCTACCTCTCGCCCAACAACATAAACCCCATCTTCTAAGACAAAAGTAGCCTCTTTGAATTGAGATTGCCAGTTTTTCAATCCTTCCATATCCAATTCATCCGATGAATTGACCAGGCTGATATCTACTCGAATTGCCTCAACTTCAAATCCTTCGATGCGGCTTTTGGTTATGTACTCTTGAGTTCCTTTTTTACGATATACAAAGGCAGATGACCCAAGGATCATCCCTTGATTGATTAATTTTTTAGCATATTCATCAACGGGAAGTAAATTCAAATCAAAAAGAAATTTTTGCCAAAAACGAGAATACAATAAATGGCCCGTAGCGTGCTCACTCCCGCCAAGGTATAGATCAACTTCTTGCCAATAGTCAACAGCTTCTTTACTTACAAAGGCTTCCGTGTTATCTGCATCCATATAGCGATTGAAATACCACGAGCTTCCTGCCCAGCCCGGCATCGTATTCAGTTCTAAAGGGAAAACAGTAGTGTCGTTAATTTCGGTATTGGGGACAACTTTTTCGTTTGCTGCGTCCCAGGCCCAAATTGTTGCATTACCCAAGGGTGGCGCTCCTTCTGGAGTGGGTAAGTACTGCTCTACTTCGGGTAAAATTAAAGGCAGGTTTTCGGGTTTTAAGCAAACGGGAAGTCCTTCTTTATAATACACTGGAATGGGTTCTCCCCAATAGCGTTGTCTACTAAAAATAGCATCTCTAAGTCTATAATTTATTGTTCCCTCTCCAGAACCATCTTTTTCTAAACGTTCAATAACCGATGCCATTGCTTCTTTATAAACCAAGCCATTTAAAAAGTCTGAATCGGTAATTTGTGTCTTTCCTTTTTCAGTAAATGCTTCTTTCGAAATATCGGCTCCTTCAAAAATATTACGGATCGGTATATTAAAATGTTTTGCGAAATCATAGTCTCTTTGGTCTCCACATGGGACTGCCATTACAGCACCTGTTCCATATCCAGCAAGCACATAATCTCCAATCCAAATTGGGACCGGTTCTTGAGTAAGTGGATGAAGTGCAAAAGCTCCTGTAAACACCCCACTGATGGTTTTTACATCAGACATACGATCACGTTCAGATCGTTGAGCACTTGCTTCAACATAGGCGGCAACGGCTTCTTTTTGCTCTGCTGTAGTAATCACTTCCACCAAATCGTGTTCTGGAGCCAAGGTCATAAAGGTCACTCCAAATAAAGTATCCGGTCGTGTTGTAAAAACCTCAATTGTTCCTTCGTGGTTTTGAATCTCAAAACGCACATTTGCGCCAATTGACTTTCCAATCCAGTTGCGTTGCATTTCCTTTAAAGAACCTGGCCAATCGATGGTATTTAGCCCTTGAAGTAAGCGTTCGGCATAAGCACCGATTCGCATACTCCATTGCTTCATTTTCTTTTTTGTTACTGGAAAACCTCCTCTTTCAGAGACGCCATTAATAATCTCATCGTTAGCTAGAACAGTTCCAAGTTCGGGACACCAGTTTACTTCCGTCTCAGACAAATAAGCCAAACGATACATTAATAAAATCTCTTGCTGCTTATTTACTGAAAAAGAAGACCAGTCGGTTGCAGTAAACGTTGTGCTATTTTCATCGCAAACGGCATTCAGATCTTGGTTTCCTTTTTGCTCAAAATGCGAGATTAAATCCTTAATCGGTTGTGCAGCATTGGCTTTTTTACAGTAGTACGAATCGAATAGCAACAGGAAAATCCATTGGGTCCATTTATAATAATCTGCCTGAGAGGTTCTAATTTCACGACTCCAATCGAAAGAAAAGCCCATGCGATCAAGTTGCTCGCGATAGCGGTTGATGTTGGTTTGTGTTGTTATATTGGGATGTTGACCTGTCTGAATTGCATACTGTTCAGCAGGTAAGCCAAAGGAATCATAGCCTTGTGGATGTAATACATTAAACCCTTTGTGTCGTTTGTAGCGCGCATAAATATCACTGGCTATATAACCTAAGGGATGACCAACATGTAAACCTGCCCCAGAAGGGTAAGGAAACATATCCAAAACATAATATTTTGGAAGTGTGCTTTTGTTTTCAGCTTTAAACGTTTGATTTCTGGCCCAATAGTCTTGCCACTTTTTCTCGATTTCAAGGAAATTATACCCCACAGTAATTCAATTTATTAGATGCACAAAAATAGGGCTAAAGCGGGAAAGGAAAAAGTTTATAGGCACCAAGAATACAAATTGATTTGTCTTTAGTATTTTTACAGTATCAATCCAATAGCTGTGCGAAAGAATTCACAAGACAACTACCAAAAGAGACGCTTGTTATCTACCTACTTTTCAGTTGTAGTGAGCATCTCTCTTGTCCTGTTTTTAGTGGGTTTACTGGGCCTTCTCTTGTTGAATTCAAAGAAAGTTGCAGATCACTTTAAAGAACAAATCGCATTCACCATTTACATCAACGATACGGCCAAGCCCATTGAGATTAAACAACTTCAAAAAAGTCTAGCCCTTCGACAAGAAACCAAAACAAGCCGTTTTGTATCCAAAGAAGAGGCTGCAGAAATTCATGCCAAAGAAATTGGAGAAGATTTTATGGAGTTCCTAGGCTACAATCCCTTGTTGAGTTCTATTGACGTATACTTCAATGCTGCCTTTGTGTCCCCTGCTTTTTTGAGTCAACTTCAGCAGGATTTTGAAAATAAAGCATACATCAGTGAAGTTCTTTACGACCAACCTCTGGTTGAAATATTGGATGAGAACATCAAAAAAATAACCGAATGGATTTTGATTTTGAGTGGCGTCTTTATTCTTGTAGCGATTTTACTCATCAACAGTTCTATTCGCCTCTCCATTTATTCCAAACGGATGATTATCAAAACCATGCAATTGGTAGGGGCTACTAAAAGTTTTATCCGCAGACCATTTATCTGGAAACATTTACAACTGGGCATTTATGGTTCTATAATAGCTCTAGCTGCACTCGCTGGTGTACTTTACGAACTCAATGAGCGTTTCCCTGAGCTCAATTTAATAGCCAATCCTATTGAACCTGCAGTAATTTTCTCTAGTATTTTGGCCATGGGAATATTAATCACCGGCCTGAGTACATTTTTTGCCACCCAACGTTTCCTCAATCTAACAACCGATGCTGTTCAATAAACTGCCATGAAAAAAACTAAATCAACAAAAAAACAATTCATATTTGGTAAACGTAATTACCAATTTCTTTTTCTTTCTCTTGTAGTAATCAGCCTAGGGTTTTTGTTGATGGCTGGTGGCGGAAGTCCCGACCCCAATATATTCAATCCAGAAATTTTTAGTTTTAGACGAATTCGATTAGCTCCAACCCTTGTTTTATTGGGCTTTGGAATTGCGGTTTACTCAATCTTGACTTCTCCAAAAAAATAACTCAATGGATATTCTTACAGCTATTTTGCTGGGCATCATTCAAGGGCTTACAGAGTTTTTACCGATATCTTCAAGTGGGCATTTAGAAATTGCCAAAACTATTTTGGGCGACAAGTCATTGCCCAAAGAAAGCTTGTTGATGACTCTTGTGCTCCACGGCGCAACAGCTTTGAGCACAATAGTTGTTTTCAGAAATGATATTAAAGAAATCCTACAAGGCTTGTTTCAATTCAAACAAAATGATGCTTTTTACTTTTCTGCAAAAGTCATACTCTCCATGATTCCTGCAGTTTTAGTTGGTCTCTTTTTGGAAGATTTTATCACACAATTATTTCATCAAAACATCCTTTTAGTCGGCGGTATGTTATGGGTTACGGCGGTTTTGCTATACTTTGCAAATCGTGCTCAAGTGACTGAAAAGGATTTGAATTTTAAAAATGCACTGGGTATTGGTATCATCCAAGCCATCGCCATCCTCCCCGGTATATCGAGAAGTGGAGCTACCATAGCTTTGGGTGTTATTCTTGGGATTGATAAAAGCAAGGCTGCCCGTTTTTCTTTCCTTATGGTAATTCCCTTGATTTTTGGAAGTATGGCAAAGAGTGTCCTAGAAATAGATTCTCCAATATCCGAAATCAATTTACTAAGCCTCAGCATTGGTTTTTTTGCGGCTTTCCTAACGGGAATCCTAGCCTGTAAATGGATGATTGAGTGGGTAAAAGACTCAAAACTCTGGTACTTTAGTTTGTATTGTATAATCGCAGGTACTGTGGCCATGATCTATGGTGTCTTATGAATGCAATGAAAGAACAGTTTTTGAATGGTGAAATCATTCTTATAGACAAACCTTTAGGTTGGACTTCTTTTCAGGTCGTCAATAAAATACGCTGGCTGATTCGATCAACCTATGGTATCAAAAAAATTAAAGTTGGACACGCTGGAACTTTAGATCCTCTGGCGTCTGGCCTTTTGATTTTATGCACTGGTAAAATGACCAAAAGCATTGAACAATTCATGGGTCAAGAAAAAGAATACACCGGCACCTTTACTTTGGGAGCTACTACTCCATCCTATGATCTTGAAACGGAAATTGACCACACTTTTCCTACCGATCATATTACCGAAGAACTACTTCAGACTACTTTAGATCAGTTCGTTGGAACCATTGACCAGTATCCGCCTGTTTTTTCTGCCCTAAAGAAAGACGGTAAACGTCTGTATGAATTTGCTCGCGAGGGCGTTGAAGTTGAAATTCCGACTCGAAAGGTTAATATTCGCAGCTTTGAATTGACACAAAAAGCAATCCCTAAAGTTGATTTTAAAGTCATTTGCAGCAAAGGGACCTACATCCGATCCTTGGCCAATGACTATGGTAAAGCCTTAAATTCTGGGGCACACCTCAGTGCTTTGAGGAGAACTCGGATAGGGAAATTCAACATTGAACAGGCTGTAAGCATTGAAGATTTCGAGAAACAGATAAAAAAATAAAGCGAAACCCATAATATCAGAAAATCAGTCCCCTTAATTCTCTATATTTGTAACACTAAAAAAAACAAATGAACTTCAACCGCATATTACTTAAACTTAGTGGCGAAGCACTTATGGGCGATCGTACACATGGAATCGATCCAGAACGGATTAACGAATATGCTGAAGAAATAAAGCAGATATACGATCAGCAAATAGAAATTGCTATTGTAATTGGAGGTGGGAACATTTTTAGAGGTGTTTCGGGATCTAGCCAAGGAATCGATCGCGTTCAGGCAGATTATATGGGGATGCTCGCTACTGTAATCAACGGCCTTGCGCTGCAAAGTGCACTTGAAAATATTGGTGTACCAACACGGTTACAAACTGCATTAAAAATTGAAGCCGTTGCAGAGCCCTACATCAAGAGAAAGGCAGTGCGTCATTTAGAAAAAAACCGTGTGGTAATCTTCAGTGCTGGTACCGGAAATCCCTTTTTTACAACAGATTCAGCAGCCGTACTTCGCGCAGTTGAAATCAACGCGGATGTAATTTTAAAAGGTACTCGTGTTGACGGTATCTATAACGAAGACCCAGAAAAAAATAAGGAAGCTGTGAAGTTTGACACCCTTTCTTTCGAAGATGTTCTTAAAAAGGGTTTGAAAATAATGGACACAACTGCTTTCACCCTAAGTCAAGAAAACAAATT
>DLQQ01000070.1:21526-21798 GCA_002477625.1 Candidatus Arcticimaribacter sp. UBA7428 | reverse complement strand
GGAGAAAATATAGGAACCAAAGTAGATCTTTAAGTCACAAGCTTATGAACGAAGAATTACAATTTATCATTGACAGCGCACTCGAAAGTATGGGTAGTGCTATTGACCATTTAGAAACGGAATTGCTAAAAATCAGAGCTGGAAAAGCAAACCCTGTGATGCTTAGTAGCGTAATGGTTGATTATTATGGAACACCAACCCCTCTAAGTCAAGTTGCAAATGTAAGCACACCCGATGCACGAACGCTCTCCATCCAGCCATGGGAAAAAGCG